>CAZKMC010000025.1:5011-17615 GCA_964553485.1 uncultured Comamonadaceae bacterium | reverse complement strand
TGCTCTTGGGCGCTGACTAGAGACTTTAAACCCGGTATATCCAGAAAAAGTCATGGTTACAATGGCCTTTGCACCTACTCTTTTCGACAATCTACATGCATTGTAGCAAATTGAGTCCGAAATGAAACGGTCTTCAGTGGATTCTATAGGTGGAGATTCATGGTAATAAATGTCCTCGTCCTTTTCTGCTGCACTGATGATTTTGCCCATCGCACTGATGACCTCAACGGGGTACTTTCCTACCGAGGTTTCACCGCTGAGCATGACTGCATCAGCCCCATCTAGAACTGCATTTGCCACGTCATTTACCTCTGCCCGTGTTGGAGTGATGCTTTCAATCATACTCTCCATCATCTGGGTGGCTACGATGACAGGTTTTCCGTTTTGAATTGATTTTCGAATCAACATTTTTTGGATGAGCGGCACGTTTTGCATGGGAATTTCAACCCCCAAGTCACCCCGCGCAACCATAATCGCATCCGACTCCTGAATGATGGAATCAATGTCTTCCAAAGCCTCTGGTTTCTCAATTTTAGCCACCACTTTGGCATGTTCTTCTCTTTCTCGGATAATGTGCTTTAGTTCGATAATATCGCGTCCAGAACGCACAAATGAAAGACCTACCCAATCTACATGCTGATCCAAGGCAAAATCCAAGTCAATTCGGTCCTTTTCTGTGAGGCATGGCAATGATATTTTAGTGTTTGGAAGATTGATTCCCTTTTTTGAAGATAGTATACCTCCATGGAGGATCTTACACTTCACTTCATCCTTTCCGTTGGTTTCCGTAATCTTAAGATGGAGTTTTCCATCATCAAGCAAGATACTTTCTCCTGCATTGACATCTGCGGCAAAATTTTGGTAATTGGTGCTTATTTTTTGGGCTGTTCCAAGGACCTTCTTTGTAGAAATGATAATCTCTTTCCCATCTACAAGTTCTACTCTATTGTCTTTGACTTCATCCACCCGAATTTTAGGACCTTGAAGATCTGCTAATATTGCAGTGTTGGTGCCCAGTTCAGTGTTTATGCGACGTACGGTTGCTATCACATCTGCATGATCTGAATGGGCCCCATGCGAAAAATTCACACGTACCACATCAAGACCAGCTGAGATCATTTCTTTTAGGGTCTCATATCCAGCAGACGCGGGTCCAATGGTAGCAACTATTTTAGTTCTTTTCATATAAATCTCAGCCTATAGCTTAGTCGAAAATTAAATTCTCTTTGTTCTTTATTCCAGCAACATCCAATTGAAAAGATGTTCTAATTATGTCAATTTTTTGAAATGCTTCTTTTACTTCCTCAGCATCCCATTCAGATCCGTTGTCAACCTTAAACAAGAAATCCACTTGTCGCCATTCAGGCACTAAAATACTCCCCTCACTTCGATTGCTCACCAATGAGATAATTGCTTCTGTTTCTGTGTTGACAAATCTATAAATCGTATGTGAGGCGCTGCCTTCCTTTAGGGCCATTTTGATTGTCCCGCTCCATTCTAATTGAATACCCAATTCATTATTCAGAAACCAGCACAAGCGATAGTCTCTTTCATGACATGACAGTCCGAAAAGCATAAAGTCATAATCGTAGGCGACATCTAATAAGTGATGCATGTGCAAATATTTAATAGTGTACAATGTACACTTTCTTGCTGGATGATTAAAATAATGACAAACACGCCTCCTCTGCGGCCAACTGCTCTGCGGCCTTTTTTGATTTGCCTTTGCCTCTTCCTTCGTATTTGTTGTTCACAAGGACTGCGATTTCAAAAAAAGATTCTCCACCTTGTTGAGTCTCCTTAATTACCTGAAATTCCAACGTTCTCTTTTCCTTTTGACACCATTCATGCAGTTTACTTTTGAAGTCTACTACAGTATGGACGAGTTCTTCCAAACCATGTCGTTTCATTAATTCTAAGACCGCTCTATTGGTAAAGGTAAAGCCTCTTTCTAAATAAATAGCACCGATGATCGCTTCGAAGGCATTTCCAATGATAGATGGATGCAAATCCTGTTTACCCATTTTCAATTCTAGCAAATTCACCAATTTAATTGCGTGTCCTACCTTATTCAAGGTTCTCCGGTTCACGACTTTTGCCTTCATCTTGGTCAAATCTCCTTCAGGGGTATCTGGAAAAGCATGATAGAGGTATTCTGCAATGACAGTATCAAGAACAGCGTCGCCAAGGTATTCTAAACGCTCATTACTGTCCTTTACACCCTTTCCGTTCTTCTTAGCTGCTGAACTGTGGCGTAGTGCTTGTTTGAAGATGCCGAGCTTCTTTGGACGGTAGCCAAAATTAGCCGCAACAAAACGCAAAATTTCATTTTCACCCTTGGTCCGACGCTTAAAAAGTGCGGATAGCCACTTCATGTGGCGATTAGTATTTCTTGAAAATAGCGGAAGTATTGTGCCCGCCAAAGCCGAAGGTATTGCTTAAGGCAGCCCTAACTACTCTTTTCTGAGCCTTGTTGAAAGTGAAATTCAACTTAGGATCCAGCTCAGGATCTGGGTGTTCAAAATTAATGGTTGGAGGAACAATGTCCTCGCAGACCGCTTTGATACAAGCAATTGCCTCAATAGCACCTGCAGCCCCCAATAAGTGTCCCGTCATTGACTTAGTAGAGGAGATGTTCAACTTGTATGCATGTTCACCAAAGACCTTGATAATTGCCTTTGATTCAGCCACATCACCAAGCGGGGTTGAGGTACCATGCACATTGATATAATCAATGTCGGTTTTGTCCATCTCAGCATCTTCCAAAGCCGCATGCATTACATTGAGCGCACCTAATCCTTCTGGGTGAGGAGCCGTCATGTGATAAGCATCCGCAGACATCCCTCCACCTACTAATTCACAGTAGATTTTAGCACCTCTTGCTTTGGCATGTTCCAATTCTTCGAGAATAATTGCACCTGAACCTTCACCCAGAACAAAGCCATCTCTAGTGGCATCAAATGGGCGAGATGCAGTTTTGTAATTCTCGTTGTTGGTTGAAAGTGCTCTCAAGGCATTGAATCCTCCAATTCCGGCTTCATTCACAGCTGCTTCTGATCCTCCAGAAACAAATGCATCTGCCTTCCCCAAACGGATTAAATTGTAAGAATCAATCAATGCGTTAGTAGAACTAGCACAAGCCGAAACTGTTGTAAAATTTGGACCTCTAAACCCATAACGAATTGAAATGTGCCCTGAGGCAATATCTGCAATCATTTTGGGAATAAAGAAGGGGTTGAAACGTGGAGTTCCATCCCCCTTCGCAAATTCAAAACACTCTCTTTGGAAAGTTTCCAATCCACCAATTCCAGAGCCCCAAATTACGCCTATTCGATCGCAGTTCACTTTTTCAGGATCGAGTCCTGAATCCTTAATAGCCTGCTCAGCAGTTATCAAAGCATATTGTGAAAATAGATCAAGCTTCCGAATTTCTTTGCGGTCGAAATGGTCTTCCGCATTGTAGTTCTTTATCTCGCAGGCAAATTGGGTTTTAAACTTTGTCGTATCAAAATGGGTAATAGGCCCAGCTCCGCTAACTCCATTAAGGAGCGCGGTCCAGTATTCATCCACGCTGTTACCCAGCGGGGTGAGGGCACCAAGTCCAGTTACAACAACACGTTTAAGCTCCATCCAGGCTTACTTGGTGTTATTGGTAATGTACTCTACAGCTTGTCCCACAGTTCCAATCTTTTCAGCTTGGTCATCAGGGATAGCTATGTTGAATTCTTTTTCGAATTCCATGATCAGTTCAACTGTATCCAGAGAATCAGCACCAAGATCATTGGTGAAGCTTGCTTCCGAAGTTACTTCGCCTTCATCAACGCCTAATTTATCGACGATGATAGCGGTTACTTTTGAACGAATATCAGACATACTCGCGGGGTTTTAAAGGTTTAACGGCTGCAAAGTAAACAAACTTTACTGTTTCAAACAAAAATGTTCGAAAAGAGCCTAAATCATTGAATTCTAAAGATATACTACTCATAAAACACGGTAATATCCTCTAATGGTTTTCTGTGAATGTCCGGAACCTTTGCCTGTTCTGCCGGATATCCAACCGGAATATGCAAAAAAGCGCGCTCATTTGATGGTCTTTCGAGCAGTTTTTCGAGAAAATTCATCGGACTTGGTGTATGGGTGAGAGCGATTAGTCCTGCATTATGAATAGCAGCTATTAGCATTCCTGTGGCAAGCCCCACAGACTCATTTACATAATAGTTATTTACACGTTCTCCATTTGGTAAGAAATCATAAACTTTTTTAAATACAATAATCAAATAGGGAGCAATGTCTATGAAAGGTTTTTGATGATCCGTTCTCAGGGGCTTTAAGTCCTTCAACCAAGACTCACTCATTCTACCATTATAATTCATGTATTCTTCTTGTTCTGCCAACTTCCGCAATCTGGATTTCATTTCCGCATTGCTGATGACGCAGAACGTCCATGGTTGTTTATTTGCTCCAGAAGGCGCAGTTCCTGCCGTAAGAATAATATTCTCTATCACGGCCTTTGGAAAAGGCTTATTTGAAAAATCTCTCACGGTTCGACGTGTATTCATATCCGCATAGAAATCTTGAGACCTCTTGAGCATTTCTTCTTCTGAATAGTCTATCCCCTGGTAAGGTATGAAATCAACTTTTTCTTCCATTTCTTTCAGGTTAGGTAAGATTCTCCTTTACCTGTTTCAAAAATTCAGAGGCATACACGAAGTCGTTCAATTCTTTGTTCTTTGCTTGCAGAATATCCAATCTATTCCCTTTCCACCAAATTACCCCTTCATTAATGAAGTTGATATGGTCGCCAATTTCAATCACTGAGTTCATGTCGTGAGAAACTACCACAGTGGTGATTTCATATTCATAAGTTATCTCTTTGATGAGATTGTCAATCACTATTGCTGTTTGCGGATCCAACCCTGAGTTTGGTTCGTCACAAAACAAGTATTTAGGTTGCATTACAATAGCCCGTGCTATACCCACACGTTTTTGCATACCACCACTTACCTCTGCTGGATATTTTTTATTCGCATCCTCTAATTCAACTCGTTTAAGACAAAAATTGGCACGATCAAGCATTTCTGGCCTCGATAAATCTGAGAACATAGTCAATGGGAACATCACATTCTCCTCTACCGTGAGCGAATCAAACAAGGCGCTTCCCTGAAACAACATTCCAATTTCTTGACGAATCTCTTTGCGTTGTTTGATATCCATCTCCGTGAAATTTCGATCATCATAGAAGACTTGTCCTTCATCTACCTCTAAGAGCCCAACAATACATTTTGTCAACACAGATTTACCAGAACCACTTCTTCCGATGATGAAATTGACCTTTCCCTTTTCAAACTCTATTGAAACATCCTTCAATACCGTTTGATCTCCAAATTTCTTAGTAAGATGTTTCACTTCAATCATATCAACAGCAATTGAGTTAACAGGTAGTTGCAAACCATGATGAAGACTATACTGTACACAACAGCTTGGGTGCTGGACTTTCCAACTTCTAAAGCACCACCACTAGTAAAATATCCATGGTAGGATGAAATACTTGTTATGATAAAAGCAAAGACCACGGTCTTGACCATTGAGTAGCCAACTTGAAACGGCTTAAAATCATACTGGATTCCGTATTCATAGTCTGCATAAGAAACCACACCGGCTAGTTCTCCCAGCCAGGCACCAGCTAGAATACCTAAGAACATTGAAATTAGCACCAAAAAGGGGAAAATTATGACTGCAGCTATAATTTTTGGCAGCATCAAATAACTTGCGCTATTGACGCCCATTATATCTAGCGCATCGATCTGCTCTGAGATTCGCATTGTGCCAATTTCAGAGGCAATATTGGACCCTACTTTTCCAGCCATGATTACCAAAATGATAGTTGGGGAAAACTCCAGAATCAGGGTTTGCCGAACCGTAAACCCTATTGTATAAGACGGAATCCATCCAGAATCTATGTTGGCAGCTGTCTGTAAACAAATCACGGCCCCCATAAACAAGGATAGCAACGAAACAATGCCGACGGATTGCACCCCAAGTTTGTCTATTTCGAACACAATTTGTTTCAAATAGATACTGCGCCGTTCTGGTTTTCGAAAAACCTGAGCAATCAAAGTGCAATACTTGCCGATGGGCGTGAAAATCTGCATACAGTTGGTAAAAATAAGCCTTGCAACCGACCTTAGCCCTTTAGACAGGAATAATTTTCCATGCCGCTCGTTTAATTTATAATTTTGAAGAGAAAATCACTTGCTATGCCTCGTTACTTGAAACCCCTTTCTTTATTACTACTTGTTGTCTGTGGTTTGGGTATCACTTCTTGCTCTGTTTTTCGTAAAAAAAATCGCTGTAACACTTGCCCTACATGGCATGATGAAGTCAAGAGCATTCAAGATACAGAGTTGGAATGACGCATTCTACCCAGCTTTATACCAGGCTTGAAGAGCTACTTCCTCGTGCAGCGCACAAACCTCTTTTCAAATTATTAGAAAAGTACGAAGTAGCTATTCGAATTTCTAGGCCGCGGAGTTCAAAATGGGGCGACTATAGATATGGAAGAGGCTTGGTACAACCCGTGATTTCAGTGAACGGAGACCTTCACGAGAGCCTTTTCTTGTTGACACTGGTGCATGAATTTGCGCATCATTCCGTGGCGATAAATTTTCCGAGAAGAGTCAAACCACATGGCACAGAATGGCAGTCAACTTTCCAGGATATGCTCTCACCTTTTTTAGAAAACGGCTCTTTCCCAAATGAAATTCTGCCTGAGTTGAAGCGGCATATGATGAAGCCCAAAGCCACTGTTACCGCAGATCCTAAGCTTCATACAGCCCTCATGAAATTGCGCGGGAATGAAGGGCCTTTCCTTTTTGAACTATCCTCCGGCCAGTGTTTTGTATTCAACCAGCGCACGTATCAAATGCAAGGGAAAAGACGCACGCGTTTCGTTTGTAAGGACGTGAGTTCAGGTAGGCAGTATCTGTTTCGATCTTCTGTTGCAGTCAGTTTTCCCGCTTAACGCTCCGAAATTTGTATTTTTGCAGCCCCTCTTGGGAATTAAACTGCAAAAATTTGGAATCAAAAGTCATTAGCTCCGCTGAAAAAGCCGGTTTGAAAGTGTCTGATATGGCACAAAGCCTTGTGGGATCCGAAATTATCAAACTAGCCGGCGAGGTGAAGGCATTGATGGATCAGGGCGAAAAAATATTCAACCTGACCATTGGCGATTTCAACACGAAAGAGTTCCCCCTTCCAAAAAAATTGAAGGAGTTGATTCAGCACCACTACGAGCTTGGCAACAACAATTACCCTCTTTCAAATGGGGTTCTTGAGCTGAGGAAGACGCTTTCTAGCTATTTGAATGAGAATTTAGGTTTGGGCTATTCGCCCGAGGAGATATTGGTTTCTGGTGGCGGCAGACCTCTCATTTATGCTGTTTACCAAGCTTTGATTGACCCTCAGGACAAAGTAGTTTTCCCGGTTCCTTCTTGGAACAACAATCACTACACCCACCTTTCCAGTGGCGTATCTGTTATGGTAGAAACCAAGGCAGAAGATCACTTTATGCCAAACTTGGAAAGGTTGGCCCCACATCTGGAAGATGCAACACTTCTTGCGTTGTGCTCTCCATTGAATCCTACAGGAACGGTTTTCAAACCGGAGGATCTTAAAGCCATCTGCGATAGAGTTGTGGAAATCAATGCGCGCAGGCTTTCCGCAGACCAAAAACCACTGTACGTTATTTATGATCAAATCTACTGGCAATTAACCTACGGAGATACTGCTCACGTTGACCCAGTCAATTTGGTTCCTGAAATGAGGAATTACACCATTTACATAGATGGACTTACCAAGGCTTTTGCCGCAACTGGTGTGCGGGTAGGATGGGCTTTTGGCCCGGCGCCAATCATTGCCAAGATGAAGTCCATACTAGGACACGTAGGAGCGTGGTCTCCAAAGGCAGAACAAATGGCTACCGCTGACTTTTTGAAAGATCATGACGCGGTGAATCAGTATCTCGTGCAAATCCGCAGTGGTCTGGAAACAAGACTCCACGGTTTTTATGCTGGGTTCATGCGCTTGAAAAATGCTGGGTTCGACGTTGATGCAATAGCTCCGCAAGCAGCTATTTACCTGACCATTCAATTGAATCTAATCGGAAAGAAAACGCCGAGTGGAACGCTTTTAGAAAAGACAGAAGACATTACAGATTATGTGCTAAAAGCCGCAAGCATTGCAGTAGTTCCTTTTTACGCATTCGGCGCTTCTCGAAATTCTACTTGGTACAGGCTTTCAGTGGGTACTGTAAGCATAAGCCAAATTGATGAAGCTATTGACGCCTTGGAAATGGCTTTGAAACAGTTGAGCTAGATGGGACCTTCGAAAAATTATGGAGTAATTATGGCCGGAGGAATCGGAAGTCGATTCTGGCCAATGAGTAAAACCACTTTCCCAAAACAATTCCACGACATCCTTGGCACAGGGCAGTCTTTGTTGCAAATGACCTTCAAGAGGCTAGTTCACCTCATTCCTGAAGATCAGATTATCATTGTAACCAATACAAGGTATAAGGAGCTTGTGCTGAAGCAATTGCCGCAAATAAAAGCTGAACAAGTGCTTTGTGAGCCTTTCATGAGGAACACTGCACCTTGCATTGCTTACGCAAACTATCACATCCAAGCACGCTGCGCTGATGCCCGAATTGTGGTTGCACCTTCGGACCACTTGATCACAGACGAAAAAAGCTTTCTTGACACCTTAGAATTGGCCATTGAACAAACGGCCTCCACATCCAACCTTATCACCTTAGGAATTGAGCCTAATCGGCCCGACACGGGATATGGATATATTCAATATGAAGATGATACCTCTAACCCAAATGAGCGTATCAAGGATGTCCGCACATTTACGGAAAAGCCCACTCTAGAAATTGCTCAGCAGTTTTTAGACTCCGGAGACTTCTGCTGGAACTCAGGAATTTTTATTTGGAGCCTAACAAACATTCAAAACGCATTTCAAAAGCACTTGCCAGACATGTATGCTTTGTTTGAGGCAAAAAAATCTGAATTTGGCACTCCAAAGGAAAATGACGCAATCGAAGAAATTTATTCTGATTGTGAAATCATCTCCATTGATTACGGCATCATGGAGAAAGCTAAGAACGTAAATGTAGTTCTCAGTGATTTTGGATGGAGTGACCTGGGAACTTGGGGTTCTTTATATGAACAGCTCCCACAAGATGACCAAGGCAATGGGGTGGTAGGAGACCATATCATGGCATTCCAGAGTGCCAACAATATCATTCATGCCCAAGATGACAAGCTAGTTGTTCTGCAGGGAATCAGTGATTGTATTGTGGTACAAACTGACGACGTCCTGCTCATCTGCAAAAAATCAGACGAGCAAAAAATCAAGAGTGTTGTTAATGAAATTCGCATTCACTACGCCGGAAAATTCATTTGATCAACGTCCCACCATTTTTGCTGGATCTACCCATTCATCATATTCCTTTTCAGAAAGATAACCAAGGCTAAGAGCTGCTGCTTTCAGTGTTGTGCCCTCGGCGTGTGCTTTTCCTGCAATTTCAGCTGCTTTGTAATACCCGATCTTAGGGTTTAGGGCAGTTACAAGCATCAAGGAATTGTTCACAAGCTCTTTGATTCGCTCATGATTAGGTTCAATTCCTCTGGCACAATTTTCTTCGAATGACGCACACGCATCTCCAAGTAATTGGGCACTCATGAGAAAATTAGATGCCATCATAGGTTTGAACACATTCAATTCATAGTGCCCTTGTGTTCCTCCAACGGTAATTGCCACATCATTCCCAATTACCTGAGCACACACCATGGTTAGTGCCTCACACTGGGTAGGGTTCACTTTTCCAGGCATAATAGACGATCCTGGTTCATTGGCCGGAATAATGATTTCTCCGATCCCTGAGCGAGGCCCAGAAGCCATCATGCGAATGTCGTTGGCAATTTTGTTAAGGCTAACCGCCAATTGCTTCAATGCGCCATGAGATTCAACAATAGCATCGTGCGCTGCCAAGGCTTCGAACTTGTTTTCTGCTGTCACAAATGGGAGTTTCGTAAACTCAGCAATTTTGCGTGCTACGGTTACATCGTAGTTCTTTGGCGTGTTGATACCCGTTCCAACCGCTGTTCCACCCAAAGCAAGTTCTGCCAAGTGCGGTAAGGTATTTCGAAGTGCCTTTAGACCATGATTCAACTGGCTTACATATCCGGAAAATTCCTGCCCAAGTGTGAGAGGAGTCGCATCCATCAAGTGTGTGCGTCCAATTTTAACCACGTTGTCAAATTCCTTGGCCTTTTGGTCCAGCATATCACGTAACTGCTCTATACCAGGCATCGTTACTTCAACCAATTTCTTATAGGCTGCAATATGCATTCCTGTTGGAAAGGTGTCATTTGAGCTTTGTGATTTATTGACGTCGTCATTTGGGTGAATAGGTCTTTCCCCTACTCCCAATTTTCCTCCATTCAACACATGAGCTCTGTTGGCAACTACTTCATTCACGTTCATGTTGCTCTGAGTTCCGGAACCAGTTTGCCAAATCACCAATGGAAACTGATCATTTAAATGTCCCGCAAGAATTTCATCACAGACTTGAGAAATCAGATCGCGCTTTTCAACGGCTAGAACACCAAGTTCATAATTGGCATGTGCGGCAGATTTCTTCAAAAAAGCAAAAGCATGAACAATCTCCAGAGGCATGCTTCCTGGAGCACCTATTTTGAAGTTATTCCTGGAGCGTTCAGTTTGTGCGCCCCAGTATTTGTCTGCTGGAACCTCTACGTTACCAAGAGTGTCCTTTTCTATCCGATATTCCATATTAAATAAGTTTGTTCACGTTTTGTGGTGGTCTTCCCAAAACAGCCTTAGTTCCAGTGCTCACAATTGGTCTTTCAATCAATTTGGGATTGTCTACCATTGCTTCAATCCACTTTGCTTCAGAGAGTGATTTTCCTTTGAATTTTTCTTTATAAATCGGCTCGCCTTTTCGAACGAGTTCTTCAGCATCGATGCCAAGAAGTTTTATGAGGCCTTTAAGTTTGGTAGCAGAAAGTGGAGATTTCAAATATTCCACAATTTCAACATTCGCTTTAGCGTCATTGAGTAATTGCAATGTTTCCCTGCTTTTACTGCATCGGGGATTGTGATAGATAGTTACTTTGTTAGCCATTATTCATCTTCTATTTTGGCGCCTCCACCTTCGTTCATCAAATAGGCTTTGAGCATGTCTCCAATTTCTCCGTCAAGAACCGCTGAGGCATTAGACGTTTCATATCCAGAGCGGTAATCCTTGACCATTTTATAAGGCTGAAGCACATAACTTCTGATTTGAGAACCCCACTCGATTTTTTTCTTGCCTGCTTCGATTTCAGCTCTTGCCTCGTTTCGTTTGGCAAGTTCCATTTCAAAGAGTTGCGATTTCAGTAATTGCATCGCCTTTTCTTTGTTCTGCAGCTGACTCCTTGTTTCAGTATTGTCGATTACAATATTTGTCGGCTTATGTCGAAGTCTAACGCCTGTCTCTACCTTATTCACGTTTTGTCCGCCCGCTCCACCGGATCTGAACGTATCCCAAGTTATATCTGCCGGATTTACATCCACTTCAATTGAATCATCTACCAAAGGGTACACATACACAGAAGCAAAAGAAGTGGCCTGCGGGCATTCGAATCGAATGGAGAGATTCTCACCAACCGGTGCACCCCATTTTCACCTTTGATCATTCCAAATGCAAACTCACCTTCAAACTCGAGAGTGACTTGTTTGATACCTGCTACATCGCCTTCTTGAAGATCCAGCTCCTTAACCTTGTAGCCGTTTTTCTCGCCCCACATGATATACATGCGCATCAGCATTGAAGCCCAATCGCAGCTTTCGGTGCCCCCGGCTCCGGAGGTAATTTGCATCACCGCATTGAGGTTGTCTTCTTCCGCAGACAACATGTTTTTGAACTCGAGTTCTTCGATTCGCTGAACTGCCCGTTCATGCTGAGCCTCAATTTCTTTTTCTGTTGCTTCTCCCTCTGAAAAGAACTCATATAGCACCTGTAAATCGTCCACCGCTTGTTTGCAGCTAGAAAAAGAATCCGTCCAAATTTTTCTTGCGCGAATCTTGCGCATAACTTGCTCGGCTTTTTTGGAATTATTCCAAAAATCCGGATCCTGTGTCATTTTTTCGTCCTCTTCAATTTCGATCAGTTTTTGATCTACGTCAAAGATACCCCCTCAGCGCTTCCAGGCGCCCCGCGAGCTCACTCACGTTGTCTGTTGAAATCATGCCGCAAAGGTAATCTGAATTTGATGGACACAAAAGACCTTTTTTCAAATGAGTTGATTAGTTTAACGGTCTGAAAATAAGGTTATGGAAGATGTATTGGACATGGAACAACATGAAGAGTCTCACTTTGAGCGCTCAGTGGAAGACGTTGTTCAGAATGGATATGAATTTGATTTTTCTGACTTCTTTAATTTTGGGAAAGAGATTCTCTTTACTCAAACCTGGACATTCATTGGATTTGCAGCTCTATTCTTTGCAGTATCCATAGTCGTGGCCTACATCCCTTTTG
>CAZKMC010000025.1:0-5001 GCA_964553485.1 uncultured Comamonadaceae bacterium | reverse complement strand
GGTGGCGTTCTTATTTCTCCTTTGGGAGCTGGTGTGTACATCGCCGCAAATAGAATTGCAACTGGCAGGTCACTTGAAATGAAAGATTTTTTCAATGGGTTCAAGTTGTTTTTACCCTTGTTACTTGCCAATCTCGTTTCTGGACTGCTTACGGGATTAGGATTAGTTTTTCTGATTATTCCAGGAATTTATCTGGCAGTGTCATGGAGTCTTACTATTCCTCTGGTATTGTTTAAACGCATGGAATTCTGGGATGCCATGGAAGCAAGTAGACAAATAGTAGGCAAGAACTGGTGGTCTTTCTTTGGAATGTTCCTAATTCTATTCTTGTTAAATCTAGGTGGATTATTACTTCTAGGAGTTGGACTTCTAGTTACTATACCTTTGAGTTCATGTGTGTTGTATGCCGCCTATCACAAAATCGTAGGGGCAGGGCCGGTTGAATTCATTTAGAATCAAGGCATTGAAAAATCACATCTTGCTCATATCCTTTCTGCAGGGCATATCGAATTAATTGCTCGCGACTAGCAGATGGGTTCAATCGTTTCTTTTTTTTAAGTAGGGAAAGAAGAGCTTCTTTGTATTCATCAATTTCCAAGGCATCTAAGACTTCTTGATAGGTTGAAGATGCGATCCCATGCTGTCTCAATCCGTTGACCAACTTGTACTTGCCCCACTTTTTTATTCGCGTATAGCCACTCACATAACTTTCTGCAAATCTCTTATCATCTAGAAACTTCATAGATTCTAGGTCAGCAAGTAGTTCAGCTGTTTGATTCTCGTTCAAACCCAAACCTTTTGCTTTTTTGGTGGCATCAAAACAAGACCTATCCTGCAAGGAACACCACCTCATCAATCTGACTCTGACCTCCTCATAACTGAGAATACGGGGTTCTTTGAACGCCATTTTTAACTTCAATTAGACTCATTCCAAAGATGAAGAATTCTTCACAAATAGGAACCCAATAGTCAAAAACTCCGTAGGCCTTTGAACGTCAATGAATCTAGTTCGGCCTATTGACTGATAAATTGTACTTTTGCCCACCGGAAAGCAAGACCATTGTTGAGGTATGAAAAACGAAATCATCCAGAAGTTAGAAGCATTGCTTCAAAATGAAGACATCACCGCCATTAAAGGCGATGTCAAAATGCTACGTGCAGATTGGAATTCTGAGTCTGCGAAAGAAGTTCAACTTCAACATGAAGCCTGGAAACAGGAAGAGCATGATGAAGGGGAAGATTTCAAACCCACGCCAAACCCCTTGGATGAGACTTTCCATGCATTGGTGCTAGACTACAAGGCCAGGGTAAAGGAATATGGTCAGCGTATTGCTGAAGAGCAAAAAACCAACATGGAGGCTAAAAAACAGCTCCTAGGTCAACTTCAAGCATTAATTGCGGACGAAGAAAATATTGGAAAAGCTTTTCAGGCTTTCAACTCCATCAAAGAAGAATGGGATAAAATCGGGAATGTTCCTGGCGACAAATACCGAGAGCTTGCTGATCAGTATTACAAACTGCGCGAAGACTTCTTTTACAACATCAACATATACAAAGAGCTCAAAGAGAATGACCTCAAGATCAATGAGAAGAACAAGCAAGAGTTGATCCTTAAGGCCACCAAGCTTGAGAAAATTGTAGATCTAAAAGAACTTGAGATGCTTGTTCGCTCTTACAAAAAGCAATGGCTAGATGTAGGGCCGTCTCCAAGAGAGTCATACCAGGAAATGGGAGATGCCTTCTTTGGATTTCTCCGCACTGCACAAGAGCGTATTCAAGGCCATTATGACGGCATGCGTGCAGAACAAGATGCTAATTTGGAGAAGAAAAAAGCATTGGCAGATGCCGTTAGACAAATCGTCTCCCTTGAAATCACCCAACATCCTACCTGGGTTAAGAAAACCGAAGAAGTCCTGGAGCTTCAGAAGAATTGGAAAACCATCGGCTTTGCTAATAAGAAGGAAAACGAGTTAGTTTGGCAGGAGTTCAGAGGCCTTTGCGACTTGTTCTTTGAGCGCAAACAACTTTTCTATGATTCTAGAAAAGAAGAATACAAAAAGCACAAAGAAGAAAAAGAAAATTTAGTGAGTAAAGCAGAGGCATTACGAGCAAGTACTGACTGGAAACAGACTGGCGACGCCCTTATTCAACTGCAAAAAGAATGGAAAGCCGCAGGACCAACCTCACAGGGTGATGAGCAAAAACTCTGGAAACGTTTCCGCGCAGCTTGTGATGAGTTTTTCGAAACCAAGAAAAAACATTTTTCTGGACAGGACGAAGAGCAAAAAGAAAATTACAAGCTAAAGCAAGCCTTGATTAAGGAAATTGAAACCACAGAATTATCTGGGAACCCAACCAAAGATCTTGAGATGCTTCGTGAGTTTTCTTCTCGTTGGAACAAAATTGGTTTCGTTCCAAGAAAACATATCACCTCCGTAATGGATCGTTATCATGAGACATTAGATGCAAAATACAAAGTCCTCAAAGTTGAGCGCTCTCAGAAGAATATTGGCGCTTATAAAGAGCGGATCAGCTCGCTGAACAGCGGGCCAGATGGAGATACCCTTATTAGAAAGGAAAAGCAC
Source organism: uncultured Comamonadaceae bacterium (assembly GCA_964553485.1). Lineage (GTDB taxonomy): Bacteria > Bacteroidota > Bacteroidia > Flavobacteriales_D > Sanyastnellaceae > CAZKMC01. The sequence continues at coordinate 2,416 of CAZKMC010000025.1, read as the reverse complement.
ATTCTGAAGGACAAAATGAATCGACTACAAACTCGTGTTATTCAATTCGAGAATAATCTTGAATTCCTTACTGGAAGTGGAGCTGAGAGTATGCGCAAAGAGTACGAGAAAAAAATCGATGCCAACAAGCGCGAAATAGATGAGCTTCACAAGAAGATTCAGATGCTCAATAAATAAGCCCCTTTACACAGACAACATCGCCTGTTGGACCACTTCTATTTCTACGCCTGGTTTAGGAAGGGAAAAGTGGAATTCAGCACCTTCACCTACGGTTGCTTCGGCAGTTACTTTACCCCCATGGCGCACTACAATGCGCTGGACAATGGCGAGGCCAACCCCCGTTCCTTCAAAATCATCAGTTGGATGCAGACGTTGAAAAACCCTAAATAATTTGTCGGCATATTCCATATTGAAACCAACCCCATTGTCTTTCACCACGTATTCAATCATATCCACTTCCTCTTTGGCAAAAACAGCTATGTGCGCCTCCTCTTTTTTAGAGGTAAATTTAATCGCATTGGAAATGAAATTGATCAACACCTGTCTCAGCATCGCCCCGTCTCCTTTGCAAACTGGCAATTCAGCAATATCAAATATTACTTTTCTGTCCTCCGAAATATAACGCTCAAGTTCAAAAACCACTTCAGCCGTAAGTTCTTGCATATCAACCTCTTTGAACACAAGATTCTTTCTTCCCATTCGAGAGAAATCCAACAAATCATCTATGAGCTGAGACATCCTAGCTGCGCCTTCTCGGATAATACCTAAATAGTGCTTGCCTTGATCATCCAATTGGCCTTCACATTCTTCGGCTAATACTTCCGTAAAACCACTAATCGCCCTTAAAGGTGCTCTCAGGTCATGCGAAACCGAGTAGCTAAAGCTCTCCAACTGTTGGTTGGCTTCCTCCCATTTGGAAGTTCGGTCAATCACGCGTTGTTCAAGTGTTGCATTCATGTCAAACAGCCCTTTTTGAGCTCTTTGTGTGGCCACAGCGCTTCCCAGATTTCGAGACAAGGTAAGAAGACCATTTCTTTCAAAGTCTGTTAATTCCCTTTGACCATCCCCGTTCAAAACTGCCATTCCTTCCAGCACTCCATCTATCTTCACTGGTGCAATCAAAGCATGCAAACTAGTATTGCTCAAAATTGAATTGAGAGCTAAATTATCTGAGTTTTCACTTATGAGCTCATATACTTCATCCTTTTCCAAAACCTTGAACAAGGGCTGCAATTCGGATTCCCTCAGAATTGTACTTTCATGTTTTTGGCCTTTGGCCGAGGAATGATCCCAGTGGGCATTATGAACCAGTTCAACCGTTCCATTTTCATTCCGTTTAATAAGCAACAAATCCATACTGCTGGCATTCAAGGACTTTCCAACTATGCCCAATGCTCTCTTAATAGAAACTGTCATGTTCTTCCCCGCCAAAAGTGCTGCCGCCGATTCAGCAAGTTTCTGCAATACCAGGCTTTGTGTGCGCACTTCAGCTTCTTTTTCGGCCAAGACAGTAATGTCTGCTGTACTCACCAACATCCGGCAATAACCATGGCCGTCTCCTAAAAAGGTTAGTTTTTTTAGTGTGTGTATGATCTCTCCCTGTCTGCTTTTGAATCTAGTCTTGACTTCAAAACATTTTCTAGACTCCCAAATAGATAAAACTGTTCCTTTGGTGTAATTCACCAAATCATCCTCATCATAGTCCAAACTGCCAGCGCTGGCTTCCTCCAATGATCCATAGCCATATAAGCGCAAAGATTCAGGGTTCAAATCTTTGAGAGAAATCATTTTACGAAGCTCTTTGGCCTTTTTGTAATCAATTTTGAGATGCCCTAGGATATCAGTAACACCTTCATTTTTCAACTCCTTGAGGTACTCATATAGCTGCGAATAGTCATTCTCACAAATGGCAATTCCCACGGATTGGAAAGTACTTCGGTATTTTTTTTCAGACCTTTCAAGAATGTCTTGGTACTTCTTCCTTTCAATGGAATATATGATTGACTTTTCAAGTAATTTTGAGTCAAACTCTCCTTTCACTAGGTAATCTTGCGCCCCTTCTTTTACAATATCCAAGGCAAGGCTCTTATCACTATGTCCACTTAAGACTACTACTGGCGAAGAATGAATTTTGGAATTGAACTGATTGAAGGTCTCCTGCCCAAAACTATCTGGCAGGAACAGATCAAGAAAAATCAGGTCATATTCAAACCCAGTTGCTTTTTCTACTGCATCGTGAAGATTTTCAGCGTGATCTAACTGTATGAAAAAGTCCCGGATTTGACCCAGAACTTCTTTGAATATGATGAAATCCTGAAGGTTATCTTCAACAATCAGGATATTGATCTTCATGTAATTCATGTGGTGGCAATTGGCAATGAAAACTCGAATGTACTTCCCTTTCCGAACTCTGATT
>CAZKMC010000024.1:17704-17981 GCA_964553485.1 uncultured Comamonadaceae bacterium | reverse complement strand
AATCCATAATATCCTTGGATATTGGTTGATCATTAGGAAAGAAGAAACATAATCTCCGCTTTGAGGTCGAAATCTCTTTATAGAAACCCGTTGGAACTGCCGCATTTGAAGGTAATCGTCGTATCGTGTTGAAATCAATTATTATACGAACATGAACCTTCTCACTTTCAGCTAATTCCCTTTCAGAATAGGTAAAAACATGTAAATAAGAAACATCTAAATCTTTAATAAAATCAATTGTTTCATTGAAATCCTCATCACTTTCACCTGGAAATCC
>CAZKMC010000024.1:13411-17694 GCA_964553485.1 uncultured Comamonadaceae bacterium | reverse complement strand
GTAGTTCTATTTAACTTTTCGTGTTGTAATGCACAATTTATATAGCTGAATGTTTTCCTCAATAATGTTTCATTACAATCAAAGGAAGCCGCAGGTATACAATGTCCTTTATCATAAATATTGTCTGAATAATCTCGGTAATCTGATGTAACCAAAACTTTTGTGCCATAAAACCCCATCCCTGACCTCGACACACCAGAACTTGGGCATTTCACATCATATTCAACGACTAAGGGTTGTTCTAAAACTTGAGAATACAAAATTTCAAAATCCAAATCCTGTATAAGGATCGTGTCCGAAGTTAAAGACTGCCCGTTAGTCAGCGTGACAATAAATAATCCTACGATAACCAAACGGACAATATTTTTTGAACCCGCGTTATGCATGTCTTTCAAAAATTTCTCTTGCAATTTGTATAAGTTCATTTTCAGAATCTGAAACAATACCATCTGCTCGAGACATGTCAATGCAAAGTGAGAGTACTGTCAAAATAAACGTCCTTTCTTGGTTTACACACAATGCTTCGCATGCCGATGCAAATCGAGAAATCCTTGATTCCTTATTTAATGAAACGTATTCACTTGAAACGTCATGGATGTGGGCTAAAACAGCCGCTTGTTTAATATTTAAAGATCTAGAGAGCGCTATACAACTCTCACGCAAATCGTACATTTCCATTTCATCCAAGTCACCGTCTGCAAAAGATATCCCGACCAAGAGATTGAGCACAATATCGATAAGTTCAAAATCATCTGTGGACTCATCCTCCAGATTATCAACCGACACATAATCAGACGCAATTTCTTTGAATAAACCTGACAGAGTATTATTCGGGTTAAATAAGCTTTTCTCCAACTTCTTGGTGATTGCAGAAGATCCAAGATACATGAGATGCTCATACAATTCATCCTTGCACCTTACATACGCTGAACTATCATTCGTCTTTTGGGAATTCATCAATAGTCCTTCCAACGGATACAAGAAATCATTAATGTCTCTTGAAGTACGGATTAAAAATTCAAAATATTTCAAATATACACTTATAGATTCCTCATATAATCCTTTATTATACAGCGCATTAGCTTTGTATGACAGACCTAAAACTATACCTCTTGAATCACTATACTTTGACGAAATATTCAGTGACAAATCACTTAATATGAGCACATTTTCTATTTCGCCAAGCTCATGCATAAGCTCTCTAACTCGGCTAATCAAAATATTGAAATCTCTCGCCTTCTTTGCCTTCAAAGTCTGAGATTTAAGCACATTTGATATGCCTTTCATGATATTATCTGCTGTTAAAGAATCCCCCTCATAATTATCCAACGAAATGATACTTTCTTCGGTTGCACGGATCATATCTAATGACATGGTAAGCAATTCTTTGCGTTGCCCTTGGGAAATGCCCTGAAGACAATAATGCCTTGCAATTTCTCCAGCCAAATCATAATACCTATTAGATAAGGCGGATTTCAGAACTAAAGGAAGCTCTAACAATTGATCCGTTCCTAAAATCGCCTTGTAAAATAAAATTCTTGTGATGGCCCACGAATCGGTAAATGACGGAGTGGAGGACAATTCATCGACTAGGACAAACCTCTTTTTCATTATTGGATCAGCCAAAGATGAATCTATTGAGAATTTCTTATCTACTGATTCCCTCCGCATTTTTTGAACATAATCTACCACACCACCCATGAGAACAAAAGAAGTTGTATTGAAAGGATTGCTATGGTACTCGCCCTCTTTAAAATAATAGTTGGCTTTCTGTCTACATTTTATATAAAAATCATCGATAAAAATCTTTCCATCATTTAATTGAAAATTAAATCGACTTATATCGCGATTAACCTGAGTTAATTCCAGTAATATCTGAGCAATTTTATACATATCAAGCGATGAGTAATCAACACTAAAATCTGTTAATTTTTTTAATAATTCAATAGCCTTTTTATCTTTGCCGATTTGACAAAGTTTTAAGCACGCTTCAAAACCAATTAGTTGAGTGTGATTTCTAATATACTCTACATTCGAATAATTGAAACAGCGTTCAGTCGCACCCACTAGGATATCAACATCCAATTTTTCTAGATATTCCTTATCGTAGTTTTCTACAATACTTCTGATTATTCGTTTTTGGTATTCAATGATTAACTGTCTTGTTTCATCATTGCCACGCTTTTTTAAAGCATAGTTCATAATGACATCATGAGTTAACTTATCAATAAAAGAGAAAATATTATCCTCATTACTTTGATCCCTCACTAATGAACCTTCATAGGCCTCCAATCTTCCGATAATATAGAGCATATCTTGATTCCAAATTTGAGCCAAAAGTTCCGCATCAAATTTAAAGCCAATACTCGCTGCGCTCTCCAATAAACTTTGGTCTTCTTTAGGTAGGGCTTGAAAGGAATCAAGTATCAATCCCCTTCTGGAATCATGTATCTTAAGTTCACCCTCTTCAGGCTCATTTCTTAATCGAATTATACTCCCATCAAATTCTACGTATTTAGAATTTTCTAAAGACTCAAGATAAGAGAATAAATCACCTGGCGTAATCTCATTTGTTAGCGACATATTTTCAATATGCCCTTTCAAAAACGGTCCAAAGGCCAAAGCGCCATCATCCGGATGAATGCGAAACTCTGTATTCGATAGAATTTGTGAAACAAAATATTCCTGATCCCTTATTTCAAGTGTTAAATTCTCTATGCATTCCTTACTGCCCATTGAATTCATTTCCTCAATATAGAACTCTTTCAGATTGGCGACTTTTTCCGATTCCAAGCCATCATTGGGTGTATGGACAATTATAAATTTAAAACTATTCGTATACTTCGTTCGGGTCTTTAGCACTTTCAGAATCTCATAAAACAGCTCGATGGTTGCACTATCACACTTTTGGAAATCATCAATAATAATAGTGAGAGCATTTTGACCCAACTTTTCATTTATAAACCTCTGGATAAGGATGTCCACTAATTCTGAAGATATCTCCTTTATAGATCGTGAATTAGTGTCCTCCACGGATAGAATAGCAGATAAATCAACTGGACCAAATGAACCCGCTGTAGCCAACAAGGTCGTAATTCCTTTACTTAATTGGGATCTATCGCTAAAAAATCCACGATCTAAGAATTTATGAGTTTCAGCTAGATCCGTGCGACAAACCTCGCCATTCAGGCAAAACGCCTCATAAAAAGGCTCATACATTATGGACGAGCCGTCTTTCACATCATTACAATCACCTATGAACACAGAATCTTTATTTCCTTCTAAACCTCGGATATAAGAAATCACCTCTTTGGTCAATCGTGTTTTACCTATTCCCTGTATACCACTCACAAACAGAATATTAGCTAATCTGTTTCTACTCGTTACAAATGAGGTAATGTGATCCACAGGACTAAAGTCCTTGTTGTATATATGATTGAAATAAGTGAATGGGTTGCTGAACCTAAATTCAGAATCTAATAAGGTTGTAACATCTCTACTTGAAGTCTTAGTTAGAGGAATATCAAAATAAAGAAATATTATTGCAAATATTCCGTTCATTGAGTAACCAATATTTGCAAGGATAAAATCCTGTTTAAGTGTAGCATAAAAGGAAATATAAAATAGAACGATATTTGCGATAATAGCAACATAACTTATCCACCGCAACTTGTTCTTTTTAAAAATATTATTCAAAATTTTACCGAGCAAATTAGATACAAATAAATACCAAAAGAAAGGAAAAAATATTAAGTAATTGTAAATTGATTCAGGAAAAAGTTCTGATTGATATTCATAGTAACTCAGTATAACAAATGGCACAATAAAAGAGGCATAAATTATTCGTGAATAACCCACACTTGTATTTACCACAATTTTTGGGATTTTAAAAAGGACCAAATAAACGCCAATGCAGGAAAAAATAAATGGCAAGGATACTTGAGAAAACACCCACAATCTTACACCTGTTTCTTGATAAAACGAATTTATGTCTGGAGCAATATTTGATGACAAATAATGCGAACCGATAGTGAAAAGTAACGAAGCAACTAAAACAACTACGACATCTCTAACCCCCTCTGTCGTCACATTGAAAGAAGGCTTCCATGTACCGATACGAATTCCCTTATTTTTCTTACTAAAACTTGAAAATGAAATCAAGAATAAACCCAAAATAGCCAAAATGAGATTGACACCGCCTACCACAAAAACTGATGTAAACCAAGAGTCACTTTTATCCACCCTAAATGCCTCAAAATAATTCGTATAGGAATACCCCTTAT
>CAZKMC010000024.1:3228-13401 GCA_964553485.1 uncultured Comamonadaceae bacterium | reverse complement strand
CTTATCTGCCTCATAATAACCGAGATAAACACCTTTATAATTTATATTCTCAATAATTGAACCTTGGTCCTTAATCGCTAGATGAATTAGTTTATCAATGTCATAGGTCTCACATATGGCATTCCAATCTGTTTCATTTAAATTGGCGCTTAAATACCGTTCGTATCCATCTGAATCGAAAATGGCTTTTATCTCATGAGACCTGATACAATAATGGCCTGTGTTCACTCCGAGATAATCACTAGCTACTGTGAAAAATGTTTCATCAAATGGTTCTACCGTTAAAAGGACAAAGTCAGTGTTTGCCTTTAGAGCTCCTTTATTGATTGGGTCATTTAGTTCCATGACCTTTTCTAATAATGCCTCTACCAGCAACTCACTCGGCTCATCTCGATACACAAAGTCAGGACGATGTCCAGCCATTAATGAAAAGGATGGATAGATATAATTGACATTATCCTTTGCAATAGCCTCACTTACCATTAATTCATCCAATAAATCATATGTCAGTTGAAGCTGCTCTGCTGAAATATTCGGCACTCGGTTGGCTGAGTCCGTATATGATTTAGCAAGTCTAAGTTCATCAAAGCCATTCAGAACCGTTGAACTGTAGAAAGTTGCCACTTTTGCTTTTGAATAGAAATACTCCCATGTTTTTCTTTCTTGTGCAAGCGCTGCTTGAGCACTGACAATGGAAAACATGGTAATTAAAGCAATCTTGAAGTGGGTTTTCATGCCGGATATCTTATTATTACCTTAATGTATTAAAAAATAGCATGAGAACGTTGTATCTAATTTCCATTTTATCCCTAGCTTCATGTGGGTTTGATAATGAAAGTCATCTCAAGACGGAGGATGCCCCAATTAATGACAATTTTCAGAATGACTCCATTGGTGAACTTTCAACGGGTGAATGGGAACCCAGCAATGGGTGTTACAAGAACCCAGTCATAAATTGCTTTGGTGCCAGTTTAGGGAATTATTTAAATGCATATTATATCGTAGGTGAATTCAATACTTTTTATGCGTTTATAGACAATTCGGCTAAAAGGCGATACACCAAAAGTGAGCTTGAGCGATGGTTCCGAACTATCCATTTTGGTTACGAGATAGATTTTACCAATAGAATTAATCAATACGGCGATTACGGAGAACTTGTCTATATCACGAATATAAACAACACAAGAGGCAGGTTAATCCTTCCTTATGTGATAGAAAATGATAGTGCGAAACTCAAGCTGGCATCCTTAGATAAAGACATAGACAACCAACTTGAACGAGACGTAGAAACTAATATTTCGGCTTTTTCCTCTTTAAAGGAAAAACTAATTATGTCTTCATTTGAAGTGAAACATGTAAATCCTACAGCCCTCAAAATAGTTTTACCTGAATCCCTTCATTTTGGGTCTGGAAAATTTGAACTAAGCCAAAATGGAGAAAAATCACTCAATGAATTAGTTGCCATAATTGATAGTTCGCATCTAAAATTGCGACAAATTATGTGCATTGGATATGCAGACAGTGATAAAATATCACAACGTACGGCAACATATAGGGACAATCTTGATCTTTCCGCACTTAGGGCCTCAACTGTAGCAACGGCCTTGAGCCGTGGCCTGGAGTTTCCCTTAAATCAAATCCGAGTGCAAGGAATGGGTGAGCAAATTACTTCCGACTTTGAAAAACATTCTGCACGCAGAGTGGAAGTCTTGATTGAACTCTAATTTATTTCTCGAGTTCTGAGCTGAACCCTTCAGAAAAACCCTTTATCGCCTTCATATACTTCTCCATATCCTGTGAAAAGGAATCAATCACCTTTTCAATTTTAAATGCAGTGTACTGCCCAAGCAACTTGTTTGCGCGCGCCACTTGGGCAGTATCCGCATTCTTATCGGAAGTAATCGCCTCATAAGAGGCTAAAAAAATCGAATCTAGTTCATCTTTAGCTCCACCCTCTTGCATTTTTATCTGCTCCAGGGTGGATTGCATATCACCTAGTTGACGCTCATTTTTGTCTAAACTGTAGTTAGAACATGCGCTGAGCGCAATCAGCAAACTGCCAAAAACGAATTTTGTATTTCTCATTCTTTAGCTAAACAACTTTGGCATGATTACTTTATCCAAGAAACAAGATGATTGATATAAGAAAGGTGAACAAGAGAACTTAAAATCAGAGGTTAACTGTGATCTCCTTGAAAGGATAGAGCTTGCTTGCCAGTCTTCATCTGTTTTCACATAATTCTCCAATTCATCCAATGCAAAAGAATATCGCTCTTGCTGAAGAATGGTGTAATCGAACAAATGCCAATCCTTTATTAATTCAAAATAAATATCAAGAAAAGCATTAAAGCGTGGCAATGATGCCTGCGGGTTTACCCCAAGTGATTCAGGAAGTGCAAACTTCTCTCCAAATTCAAAGATCATTTGTGGCGTTACCGGCTCATTCCATTTAACAGGCTTCCCATCCAAGAGATACCCGTCTTCACCAACGATTTCAAAGGAACTTCCAGCATTTAAATCCACAGAAACAGGTGAACTAAGACCATAGGCGACCTCGCGCTTTAAGAACTCTTTCTTCGTTCCCATTTGGAAGGAACTGAGCATACTTTCAGCCAAATCAGAACCCAGTCCTTGTTTGAAGCAGTTTTTGAAATAGTCTCCACCTGTATGCTCAGAAATCGCCTTAGGAATCCATTCAAATAACTTGCCTCCTTTTCCAAAGTATGCCAGACGGATATTCATCTTCTTGGCATCTTTGGTAAGGCCTTGTTTTTCAATGTACGCCCTAGCCATCTGGCCTGAATGGAAGACCAACATACCGGTAATATATGCCGCTAAAGCAAGAATACCACGAGTATGAGATCTATTCGTTTCTTCCAATTCGGGAGCCCAGAATTGACTATACAGTTGTTGCTCAAGTTTAGGATCATTCTCAATTAGACCGAAAATGACATTGAGAAAATATGGCGCCGTATTACTGTCTAAACTATCAATCGCCTTGATGGGAAGTTGATATTTAGAACAATAGTGCTTAAGAACCCGATGTACATCTTTTGAGGAGGAAACTGCTCGCGAAATTCGATCCGCAGCAACTTTAACACTAGACTGCATTTCTAATACTCCACGCTGGTCGCTTTTATCATTGGCTAAGAGCAAAATATCCGAGGTAACTCCTCCGACATCAAATCCAATAAACAACGTATTATCACCTAGTGAAATACCTCCTTTGGATAGAGCAAAATTGCAAACCGCCTCACTTTCTGTGATAGCAGATGGTACACGGGCATTTCCACCATCCACTTTAGCGACCACAACGTCAGCGCCGACGATAGGCGTTTCAAAACTCACTGCCTCTTTATAGATAAACTCATACGTGCGTCTGAGATCTTTTGGCATAGATGACGGGTATGCCCAAAGAAGGTTCTTTGGCTTTAAACCTTGCTCAAAAAGTTCGGCGTTAATGTATAGCCAAAGCATCTTGACGAAGGCCTTCTTGTTGACCAAAAATTTGTCCTCCCTTTTCCATTTTAAGTCATGGAGAACTTTTTCCGACTCACCATTGACCCCCAATTCGAGCATTGTCTCATCTCCGCTCAAAATGTTAAGGTTGCTCTCAAATAATGGGAAACCACCCGAAACACTTTCAGATTTGTCGTGTTCAGGATTGCTAAGTCGGAGCTCGTTATTGAGCAACAAAACGCTCTTTATGATTCCATCTTGATTGTCATTTTGGAAGAAAAACAAATCATGTGCAGGGGCGAAATCATCTTTTACATTGGATTCAAATCCGAGTATGAAGCGACGTCTGTTCTCAAACGACATGACCTTAGAATCCCCATTGTTGTCATTGGTGTAGGTGACACACGAATTGGTCGAACCAAAGTCAATGCCAACATTCACAGATCCCAAATCCGAACGGTCATGGGTGTGATCCAGGATGCCTTTATCCTTTTCATAGCGGCTCGTATTAATCAAGACATATCCTGCTGTTATCGCTTTACTTGAATCCGTAGTGAATTGAAGTTCAATACCCTTAAATGGGACCTCTGATTCGAAAATTTCATATTTCAGTTTACGCTGCTTGACACGCTCCCTGTTGTATCCCACCTTAAGTCTCGCTTTGGGACCAATATGGTTCGGATTACCTATATCAAAGAGCTCACCTTTAGAGCGGTTGTTGAAACAAAGCTCATTATGGTTCTCTTTTGACGCAATAATGGGAATTGCCCGAATATTTTCATCATTGTGAAGCAAGTCGGAATACAAGAAGTATTTATTCCAGTTTGGCGAGATGAAATTTGGCCATAGAATTACATTGTTTGAAAGTTCTTCTTTACTGTTATATACATTGTATTGCTTTTTGAAAGCTGTCAGAAAGCCACCCACAGATAATTCAAGCGTAACCTCAACAACATCCAGTTTTGGATCGTAGGTAGAAAAAAGATTTCTATTTGTTCTCACCCCATTTAGCAACTCATCTAGGCTATTATAAAATTCCGCCAAGCCAGCCGCAGATAGTGGTAATGAGAAATATGCATATTCTCCTACTTTATCCTTAAGTTCAGCCTTCAGAACCGTGCTTAGGGCAGGATTGAATCCTTTGGAGGCATCTAACTTGATTAGTTTCGACGTCGTTCCCGAGAGCAGAAGTTCGGAGGGATTAAATTCAATGGTTCCAGGCTCTTTATCTAAGAGATACTTACCATCTTTGGTCTTGTAGATTTTTGTCTCAATATTGAAAAGCTTGTCAAATGGTGCGGAAAACTTGTCGCACGTTTCTAACAAGCCCCTTTCCTTAAATTCAAAGTCAGGATCTTTCTTAATGAGTTCATCTTTTAATTCTTGAGCCCATTCTCTAAAGAACTCCCGAATTGCCAGGAGTGAATCTATGCCATTTGGATATTCTTTTTCAAAGACTTCAATGTTTGCTTTAATCTGCAAAACATAATGATAAAGTCTTTGGATGTCAGCCGAGCCTAATTCAATAACTGGATTGGTAAATCTGCCCTTTCTGTAGAAAGGAATATGGGATTCTTCTAGATTATATTCAGCGGCGGAATATACTAAACTCAATGGAGATGTTGCACCAATGACAACGTTGTCCATCAAGATAAGTTGAAAATATGGCGAAGAAGGGTCATTTTTGGGTCGCTTTGGATCACCCCAAAGTGGTCTATCGTCAAATAGCATATTGCCGAAAGCGCCAGAGACTTCAAACATATTCTTCACATGCAGCATCGCATTGGCTTCTACTTCTGGACTAACTTTTTCGGAGTATTTCAAATCAACTTTTTGTACCCGAATACGATCATTGTATAATGCCAAACAAGCAAGAATGCCTTTAAACTCATCCTGCATAGCTGCATAAAGCGTATTCATTCCCGTCAAGCCTTCCCGCTCATGCATGTACTTATACTGCAGTTTAAGTGCTGCGGACATCATGTACGCTCGTGCCCAGGGAGAAGGCACAGAGGTGATTATTTTAAAAATATCGCCCTGCTCAGTATCCAAACCTGGAAGATCTAATGCCTCCACAAAAGATGTAATTTGACTCATTACATTCCAGCCATCTATATTCTTCTGCTGGTTGTCTGATAAAACTGTATTGCTATTGACTAGCGCAAACCTTTTCTCACTCATGATTTCTATTAATTAGCTGAGGGGTCAATTAGTGCAATTTCAAATGATGACAAAACCATTTTCACATCAAGCAGTAAGTCTTTCAACTTCCCATCTTTTCTTGACGGAACAAGCTTCGTGTATCGGTTAAAAAATACATGTTCCGCCTTTTTTACTCCTTTTTTCTTCAGTTGAGTATATAAATTGACGAAGAATTTTGGGGCCGATGCGTCCGCTTTCATTACATCCATTGAGTTTGCATTGAAACCAAGGAATTCTCCTTTCTCATTATCGGCCAGAGAGTACCACATCTGCGGAAGCCAACCTGGAATATTCTTACCGTCCTGAACTTCATAAGAGAGATAATTTAGATAGCCATCCACAGCTTCCATCTCAACACCCGATAAATTATATTGAATGTTGTAGCGCATAAGATTCTCTAATAAATTGGAAATTTTACCTCCATAATAAGTCTTTAAAATTTGGGCAAAACCGTATAATGCTGTCAAGTTGGACGCCAGAACGTCTTCAATCTTTGAATTTTTATTGCCTTCTTTATCAGAAACTAAATCATCAAATCGGAAATATGGTTTCCTATTTTCACCTTCCATATTGTATGGTACGACTTTATTTCTAACCTCGGTAGAGTGAATAGACTCAAGTGTCTTCCCATCAAATTGAACAAAGAAGTGTCGGGCAGCAAAAGCACTCATGAATTCAAGGATATGCGCAGGATTCTCTTGCGCCTTACCTCCAGTGATTGTTTTTCCACCATCTCCCTCACCTTTCAGCTTGTTTTTGTATACATCTACATCCACATCGGTGAACGGCCAGCCAAGGAGATAAAACGTCTTATACGTATTCAGGATAGTCTTGTCTTTGATGTAATACATCAAGGCTGCGGCAGAGTTGTGTTTGAAAAACTGCGAATCGGCAATAACTTTTTCCTTCTTCTTGTGCTCCTTTGACGGCGGTTTAAACTTAAAATATGGTGTGAGGATCACTGCACCGAAGCGAATATTCTCCATCTTGATGGCACCATCTACCAATATTTTAGCCCCATCTGAAATGGCTCGAGACATGACAGGAATAGAAGAAGCTCCTGTACCTCCAAACGAACTGCCAACAACGAAGACCCTCGCTTCACCGGCTTTGTTCGCCTCTACAATTTCAGACATGAAAGGAAAGAGGGTACTTGATTGACGATGTAAATCAGATTCTACGGCTAACTTCAGTTCTTCGATTATGGCATGGTACATGAGATAACTGCCCAAATGAGTTTGAGCCCGATAGCCATGCATCAAGTCAAACTCCTGCACACCTTCTTCATAGAACTGATCTGCCAGTTCACGGTTTAGAGTCGAGTCGCCTTTTTCCAATTGAGAAATCAACGTGAAACGCCTTTTGCTGTCCTGGCTGTAATCTGGGACAAAAACGCGGAGGGTTAGCTTATTTCCAAAGAAATCATATTCCTTGGCTTTTGAAGCACCTTCGCCTGAATCTACTTTACCTTTTCCTTCTTGTTCGGAAGATTCTGATATGGTTTTGTACCAACGCATTAAATTCTCGGAGTTCTTCTTGTCTCCGTTTTCAATGTCAGTTTCCAAAATCAAAACGGATACTGATTCACCGGGAAGCATTCCCATTGAACACATGTTGACAAACGATTGCAGGCAACGCATCCCTGTTCCCCCTGCGGCAATTAAGAAATTCTTCATTTTTAAAAGATGCCTAAAATTTTATTATTGCTACGAAGTACGCTGAACAGTCTATGATCTCCCGGCCATTTTTTTAATAGAAAAGCTAATCCTATGAAGAGCACGATCGGGAGTAGGTTTCCAAATAGGTAGAACATTCCACATTCGCTGGCAATGGATTCCTTCGCATAATCATCGACGTTGTAAAAGATGGAACTCGCTAAAATGGAAACATTGTATACGAAATGCACCATCCAACTGTTAATCGCCAAAATGGCCACCAGCCACAATCTCCTCCGTGAAATATCACCAAATTTTCCTGCATTCGCTTTCATTGGAATAATCCACGCAAATAGGATGGCCACAATTCCACTTACTGCCCCAATGGTTAGAAGTAGAGAATTTATTGGCTCCGTAGCAATGTAGAAATCTCCACCATCCAAAGACCAGTCACTTACGTTTTGAAAGTGACCGTCTAAAAAGTTATTTAAAAAATCCATAATTTAATGACTTTAATGACCGAAATAGACAAATACACCACCTAATGATGCTCCGTTTGACGAACGCAACCCATCCAGATAGTCTCGGTAGCCTTTGACCAGAGACGCACTGAGACAGTTATTGTTAATGACCTTACCCTTCACTTTCAGTGAGTAATCAAGAGCGTTAAAATATTGGGAGAAATCTGACTCCAAAACAGCCACTGGTGTACTGTAAAAACTAAGATAAAAGATGCGATCATTTTGGAATTCAATGGGTCTTAACTTATCATTCAATTCGATAGCATATCCTAATGAATCCTCTGAGACGGCAAACCAATTTGATCCCTCAAAGGTTGTCAACTCCAAGTTTTTTCCATCTTTTCTGACTTCATTAACTTCAATCTTGAGGTCGGCATGCCGAATTAGGCTATTATCACTGACACTCAACCCGTTGAACAGAGGTAGCTTCAATGTTTTAAATTTTTCCGCATAGTTCTTACCCCACGCATTATAAGCCATTAAAATTCCACCTTCGTTTTTATTCTGACTCTTGTTTGATAGTTTTTGATAATCCAACAAATACTCGCCGTTCAACTGAAGTTCAAGCGAGAAAATATTTGAACTCAATTCCAACTTTCGGAACCCATCTTGAAGATAGTCTCTCTCCAAATTTGCAAAAACGTCGGGAGAACTAACGGGGATCATTAAGATGGTGTAGATGGGGGTCCCGATGTCCTTCACATAAATTCGAACGCTATTCCCTTTGTCAAACCACTTTTGAAAATTTTCAGAATAACGTGGCCCACGGATGTATGACGTGGTCACGCCATCAAAATCCTTTTCAACCACACCTTCATCAATGCTGAAATCCGTAAATATAGCTGCGGGCTGCCCGGACATGACGATTTTATCCAGACTCGGCTTTATAATGGTAAGATTCTCCGTATAACTGCTCGTATTAAAAACTGTGTTCGCTATTTCCGTGGGATCACCAGAAATGAATTCAACATCCGCATTTGAACCAATTCGATAAATACCCCCACTTCCACAGTTTTCAACCGCAAATTTTAGAGCACCTTGGTATTTTGAATCCCGAATACCTCTTCCCATCGTAGCAGAAAAATCCACATAGACTTGGTAGTCTTTGGTCGATTCTTTGTCACCTGGCAACAAAGCCGCCAGGGCATTGAGATTCGCGTCTTTTCGGGTAATTTTCGCCTCCTGTTCAGTTCCACCGCCACAAGACGCTAAAGCAACAACAGCAACTCCGAAGATCACTATGGGCTTTACCAAGAAAGTATGACCGTATTTCGACATTGTTTACTTTCGTTTAGATTATTTATTGTGTTTTTGTATAATCTTGAAGCGTGAATATAATGAACAAATTGAAACCTTGGCTACTTTTTACTAGCATACTACTAGTGGCTCAAACCGGATTGCAAGGTCAAACCATTGTGAATACCTATGATCTCATGTCACCCATTGATTCCATTTGGGAGGCAAACATTGAACTCCAAGGCACTATTTCTAGCGGGAATGGAGTGTTTACTGCACTTAATTCAGGCATAGGTTTAGGTAAGAAGTTAACTAGAAATCAACAAGCATGGCTTATTTTCGGATATAACTTCGCTTCCGAACAACAGAACCTAATTTATCAAACGGGTTTTGTTAATCTTAGGCACCACAGCAAATTGTCAAAGACCATAGGCCTGCAAATATTCATTCAAGGCCAATTCAATTCAGCTCTACTCGTAAAAGAAAGAAACTTAATAGGGTTCAACCTTAGCAGGTCAGCAACAACAAAGGGTGGCTTAGCCGTTAAATCCGCTGGTGGCTTGTTCTTTGAAAATGAAGTTTACACTGAGGGCCTGATGAATCTTTACCGGGGAAATTTCAACATTAATTTGAATAAGAACATTAATGATGTTGTGATTAATGGGACGGTATATCTTCAGCCTGACATTTTAAATATTGTAGATTACAGACTGCTAGGAGAATTGGCTATCGCCTTACCTGTTAGGGAGAACATCAGTCTAGAAATTGAAAGTGCAATGAGATTTGATAGCGACCCACATTTAGACCTATTGCATGTGGATTTTTCAACCCTCATTGGAATGACCATCAATTTATAAATTCAACCATCCCCTTCAACGAACAGAGAGTTTACATAAGGTAGGGGATTCGTTACATTGTACAAATCGCTCTACTCAACCAATGGATTTTGATCTTTTGTATGACCCCCCATTCCTATGAGTCAAACTTGAATACTTTTGAGGTCAAGTTTTCATTTTAATGCGTCTCTAAAACCGGATACATTTTCTAAGGCATTTCATCGATTATGATAAAGTCGTAGTATTTAACGCAATCAATTAAAT
>CAZKMC010000024.1:0-3218 GCA_964553485.1 uncultured Comamonadaceae bacterium | reverse complement strand
GGAACGGCTTCGTTAGCATTGCTTCCGAAAATTAAAAAAAGTGAATAATCTGATTTTTCGGCATGCTTAATCTCCAACTTTCAAAAAGAACTTACGCATGATTTGTAAGATTATGACATCCATAGCGTTCTGGAATAAATGCATGTATATCCATGCTTATTCTCTGGAATATAGTAATAAACCTTTCCTTCACCTATTTTCGGGCCAGATTTAAAAGAGAAAAATAATTTGAAGAATCCAGCACCGCCTCCTTCATCAAGTTCAATACCTATATGAACAGAATTGCGTATTGTCAGAGGCCATTATCAAAGATGCCAAACAACGCGCTAAGCGTATATTCCATCCAGAGGAGAACATTGCTATTGTATTATATGGCTTAAGCGGCGATAAGTATATTACCGCGATCTGCAGAAGAGAGGGTATTGCACAGTCTGTATACTAAAGTTGTAGTATGGCCTTTATGGAGGCGGAAAAAGCTCGCTTGAATGGCGACACATAGCGCGAGGCCGATAGTAAAAGACCGAAGATCTTATCGGATAACGGCTCTTGCTATATCTCCGATGACATCAAAAGCTTCATGAACGACATAGGAATCACTCAGGTTCATGGTGCGCCTAACCATCCGCAAACGCAAAAAAAAATAGAGCGTTACCAAAGATCCATAAAGAATGTACCATTACTATAACCTGTCCGATCTGAAGAGGGCTATAGATGAGTACATTGAGTACTATAACAATAAACGCTAACATGAATTGCTAGACAACTGGACACCTGCTAGCGTATACAACACTACAAACAAAAAAATCCTAGAGCAAAGACAAATTTTAAAACAAAAATCTATGAGACATAGAAGAAAAAATCACCTAAGGTATAAATCCACAAATATTTTGTAGATTACTACAAACTAAAAAGTCCAACTTCTTTGAAGACGTACATTCATTAATATCGGCGGATTTCAATTTTCTTACTCGGTGAATTGTTTAACCGGCTAAAATATTGAACTTTGCTTCGGATATTTCTTTAAATCATAAGTAAACGAATCCCTACAAAATCCTTTTAAAATCTAAATTATGGAAGAAATTCTTGGACTCCTCATGATATACTCATGGATCCACTTCTTTGTTATCCAATTTTCCAAAACTTGGTCAAAACGAAATAGCTATGAGAAAGTTATAACGATAGCTGCGGCAGTTTTCTTTGTGTTCTTTCTAATAGGAACCTTGACTTAAGAGAAGAAAAATTCAAATTTTAAGTTTAAAAATAAGTGAGATTATATGAACAATCCAAGCGCAAGATTTACTAGGTTCCTGAACGATTTTCAGAATGTCATTATTGGATCTATTTTGCAAACTGATGGCAAGGCAGACTTGTTCATCAATCACGTGCATGAAAATAATGGTAGAACATCAATGTTTCAGCTCCAAGCCCTGGCGCGAATTCGCAAAAAGCTTCATAAAGATCAACTAGCCCTTGACCTCTTGGAGCATTTCAAGATGATTGAAGATGCAATTGGAAAATATGATTATTGGAAAGTATATAGGGAACTCAATTCAAAATGGGCATTGCCTTTAGAAATTCTACAACACATAGAAAAAGAAGAAGAAATATCACGTCAAAACCTCCTTGATACACTGAGCACTCTTGGATATATAAAAATTGAATCCGATAGAGTGATTTACAACCCGGATACAATAAATAATTTAAGGAGTAAAATAACATTAGCCGAGCAGTTTGACCAAAAGAAGGAAAAAATGAAACTGCTAAAATTCTTCTGTAAAGAGTTAGAGAAAATTCAATCTGCCATTGTGAATAATGAATTAGATCTGAATCAAATAGAAGAAGGTGTTCATGAGTTTCGGCGGAAAGCTCGTTGGTTGGGAATTTATAGTAGTGCCCTACTTGGTAAAGTAAGATTGTCGTCGTCAGATATAGATGGGACGTTATCAGAATTTCTTACTCCCGAAAATGAAAATGTTCAGTTCAACCAGTTGCCGTTTAACAATGAACAGATTAGTCCCTTATACTTCTTGCGAGGAGGATTTTATGCATTGAGCACAATCATTAATGAAATTGGCACAATTAAAGATAAAGGATTGGCAACAGAAGAAATGGTGAAGCTGGGTTCCATTTACAACATATCGAAAACTGAAATCAAAGCCTGTCTAGGTTCAGATTTCTCAGAACACAATGAAGTGGTATCTAGAACCAAGGAATTAATTGAAGAGTTTTTAATCAAAAAGAAAATTTTAATTGAGATTAAAGATTATTTCCAAAGCCAATTGTAGACAGTATCAATAAAGGGTAGGCATGTTGTGCTGGATGAAATGAAAAATGTAAATCAAGACTATTAGGAAAAAAATACTTATTCAGCGAATTCCTACTAATCTTGACAGGTAAACTTGTTCCACTTAAGACTCCACAAACCTCAGTAAAGGGTGGCCATGGAAAAAAATCCCGTAGGGATAGTTTCGAATTTTAAAAGACTTCTTGATTACTGCCCCATTTATATTCCTTAGTAAGGATAAAATCTTACCCCACTAAGTCGTCTTGACATGTATTAAAAAATTAAAGTCATTCATTTGAGCACTTTTTCCCGTTTTATCAGCTTGGAACAAGCAGAAACCTTTAGCGTAAAGTTCTTTTAAAGTCGTTTTTGATTCGCTAATTACCTCATTATTCACCCCGTGTATCAAGTAGAGTGGACTGTTTTCACTGACAAAACTGTATGAAAAGTAAAACCGTTCATTTTTATCCTCCAATGATTTTATAAAGGACTCGCGCTCCTTTTGCAATTCTATAAGGCGACCTCGCTCATTAGATTCTCGCTCTTCTTGAAGCAAACGCTGAGCCTCTATTTCTTCGGGAGTCTCTTTTTTATTCTTTTTGATGAAATAATAAATTCCGTATCCTATAATTACCAGCCAAATAACATTCTTCATAAACTCTATTTTTCAAAAACAAGTAAAAAATTGAAACTCTCCATCTGAGCTGATTGCGCAGTTTTAATTGCGTGTGCAAGCCTCCAACCTTGATTAATCAATTCTTGAGGTGTCGTGACGCTTGACTGAATTAGGCTTGGCTTTTCACTAGATTC
This sequence comes from uncultured Comamonadaceae bacterium, assembly GCA_964553485.1. GTDB lineage: Bacteria > Bacteroidota > Bacteroidia > Flavobacteriales_D > Sanyastnellaceae > CAZKMC01. The sequence continues at coordinate 124 of CAZKMC010000024.1, read as the reverse complement.
ATCAACTTTGTAGAGCTTGGAATCCAAGCTAACAAAACAATAAGAGAAGTAAATTGAAATTTCCATAATGCGATGATATTGATTTTGGTTTAGGATATTTTTAAAAAACTTAACTGAATATACG
>CAZKMC010000023.1:10300-19089 GCA_964553485.1 uncultured Comamonadaceae bacterium | reverse complement strand
GAATTCAACTTGTAGACCAAATCACGCCGGAATCTATTGTTCTATTGGATTTATTGGGAGAACATGTTGCATTGCGCACTCCTTCCGCTCAACTCAAAGAAGAGCAAGCTAAAAATAACGCATTAGTGGTGAAGAAGAATGGCGGAAAAATAAATGTAGCCGGGTATTCTTGTTCTCAGGTCTTGTTGTGTGATGTCAACGGACAGAATTGTATTAGCCAAGTGGCCTATTGTCCATCTCTAAAAGGAACGTTTCCTGAAATGCCAGAATTTAAGGGCTTACCCCTAAAATTTGACATGCAGCACGAGGAACTGACAGCTCATTATGAGGCAAGTACGGTAGAGCAAATCAAGTTAGACAGAGTGCTTTTCAGTGTTCCGGATGGCTATACGACCGTAAATACCAACGAGATGAAAAAGCTATTCAACAGTATCCTTCCAGTGGCTCTTGAAGGAGAAGTTAAATGAATAAAATTTTAGCTTTTTTAGCAATTGCAGGACTTATTGGCGGCTTTTTGTTTTATCGGTATAAAGTTGCCCCTCAAATTGAAATCCCAGAAATCTCAATAATCAATCAAGACGGAGACACCGTCCTTCTTTCTTCTTTGCATCAAGGTCCTATGCTTTTGAATTATTATGCGTCATGGTGCGGACCGTGTATGCAAGAGATGCCTAATCTTCAAAAAGCATCTGAAATGAATTCCAAGTTTACCGTGATTGGTCTCACAGATGACACACCGGATAAGATCGTTAAGGTCAAATCACACTTTGGAATTACTTTTCCAATTTATCAGTTGAGTAAATCTTTGGATGATTATGGGGTTTATACCATTCCAACTACATTTATTTATGGTCCCGAAAATCAACTTTTAATTGATTTAATCGGCCCCCGTAATTGGGCAGACAGGGAGCTTATTGAAAACGCAATACAAGGAAAAACCATCGATTAAGCTCACTTGTTTTCATGTCAAAGACCATTCAACTGACCGTCACTTCAGTGCAGCACAATACAACGGAGTCAGTTCTCGTTGAATTCACTTCTTCAGTTCCATTGGAATTCAAAGCCGGGCAATACATCACATTTTTTATCCCGTTTGAAGGTGAAATTCTCCATCGTAGTTATAGTCTTTCTTGTGCTCCGCACGAGGAGAGGATCCAAATCGGTGTTAAACGAACCGAAGGTGGAAGGGCATCTTCCTTTCTGGTCAACAGCGTCCGAGTAGGAGATCAGTTCGAAGCAAACCCTCCACAAGGAAATTTCGTTTTACCGAAGCGCCTTGACCAAGCCACTCATTTCGTGTTCTTTGCTGCAGGCAGTGGCATTACACCTGTAATTTCGATGATCAAATCCATTGAGCACAATTCGAAAAATCATCAAACAACATTGTTCCTTGGTAATAGAAATCCAGATTCGGTGATGTTCAAAATACAACTGGATGAATTGGATCTTTCAGAGAGAACTGAAATAATACATGTGTATTCTCAAAACAAGCACGTTGCTCCTTTGTTGCAAGGGAGGATTAGTTTTGGAAAAACTTGGGAATTAATAGAACACTATATCAATGATAGTTTACCAAAGGTGTTTTACATTTGCGGTCCGTCAGGGATGATGTCATCCGTCCAAAATGCCTTAACCGATTTAGGAATCGATTCTGATTCGGTACACAGGGAGTTTTTCAAGAATCCCGGACAAGATTTTGAACAAAAACAGACCAAAGAAAAAGAGATGAGCACATTTGAGGGAACATCCAAAATTCACGTGATTTTGGATGAAGAAGAATTTGAGTTTGAGTTAGGCTCTAAGGGAAAAGTGATACTCAATGCAGCAATGGACGCTGGAGCAGACGCTCCATTTTCATGCAAAGGCGGTATTTGTACAACCTGCAAGGCGAAGCTAATAGAAGGTAAGGTAGAAATGGATCAGAATTTTGCTCTCACAGATGGCGAGATTGCTGAAGGATTCATTTTAACATGTCAGTCCCACCCACGTTCTGAAAAAGTGGTACTTTCTTATGACGATGTCTAAGGGATTCCGATAAACTTATGAGTTTGAAGAGACAGCCTCCAACTAGGATTGCCGCGTAAATAGTTCAGAATTATAGGCATAACTTCGTCTCTTTTGCTCCATTCTGGTTGCAAAAACTTGAGACAATCCGCATTAATTTTTTCTGCAAGCTGAGCAGCCCATTTCAAATCCGAATGGTGGAAAACGATGGGTTTGAATTCATTTGCCTGCTCAAAAATGTCTGCTTTTGGAGCTCCAAACTTTTTTGGCGAAAAGCAAATCCAATCCCAAGTACCTGTGAGAGGATGAACCCCTGAAGTTTCTAGATGTGTCTTTAGTCCTTTAGCCTGTAATGCTTCTGTGAGTTCTTTCAGAGGATGCATGCAGGGTTCGCCTCCAGTCACCACAACTATTTCTGTTCCAGAGTCTGATGCCTCTTGCGCTAACTGATCTGCTGTGTGGACTGGATAACCTTCCGTGTTCCAACTTTCTTTCACATCACACCATACGCAACCTACATCACAACCAGCCAGACGAATGAAATAAGAAGGTTTACCCACGTGATGTCCTTCACCTTGGAGGGTGTAGAATTGTTCCATTACTGGATAAAGGAAGGGGGTTTGTGAAGTAGCCATTTTTCTCTTACGAACCGCAAAAGTACAAAACCAAGTTCCAAAAAAGAGAAAAAAGAAACGCACCGGCCATTTCCGAACCTCGTGGACATGGATGGAATCTATGACGGTATTAAAATAAAGCTGTTTGTTTGATCTAAACCGAACATAACAGTACTTCATTTCACCTGCGGTACGTTCTCCCTTTTGACCGGTTTAACGCTATTCAACCATATAGTTGAATGTACTGTTCTTGAAATCGGGTCTCCCCTATTTCACGGATGTTTCTCGACTAGCGATTAACTATTATTGTTTCTTTCAAAACAATCTCCGTTACGCGTTTCCTAAGAACCACGCACAATCTATTTTCAACATCTAAACGTATCCAACAGACATCGAGACATTCAGTCTTCGATAAACAGCACCCTGCTTGTTTTTCCTTCTCAGAATCCAGCGCACCTTCTTCTTCGATTGTGTTTTGCTGTTCTTCAACGAGTTGAAACTTTCAAAACAAACAAGCATCAATTGAATTTCCTTTGTTGAGGTCTTCCATGATTTGCCGATGCGAATCAAGTCATTCACGAATGAATCACTGAGACCAAAGTACCTCAGAAGTAACGGATTGTCAATTATTTAGGACAAACGATATGAACTCTTTGTCAACAACAGTTATAAACAATTGTGCATTACTTGACCTATGATTTTTTCTCACCCACGAAATGGTCTTCTTTATTTCGGAACAAGACATTGAAGGTTGTTAGGCTTCCATAGCAACGTGTGATGTATTGCTGGACGTCCACCTTCTCCTTTTCTGAAAGTGCTTTGTGGCTATTGATATTTTGTTCCAGTACGCGCAGTCGGTCACGAACCATTACTATTTTGTGAAAAAAGGTTTCCATTGGTATTTCCTTGCTGCTCAACGACGCATCTGCCGGCTGTAAAACAAGGTTCCCTTTCTCCCATTTATCCGCCATTTCCACCAGTTCTGTTGCGGAATAACGTCGGTCAAATACATCTTCAACTGCTTGGACAACATCTTCGAGGCCAATTGAAGCTGCTGGTGCACCTGCCTCAAGGAGTGTAAAGCCTTCATAGCTTTTCCCAAGTTCTTTTTCGCCATGCTCTTGAAAAAACACGCGCCACTTATTTTCGTTTTCAGCAAAAACAACTCCTTCTCCAAAAGTGGGATGTTCAACTTTTGCTCCTACAGAAATTTTCATCTTCTCTCCTATTTTATTGTGTTGTAATTATGGATGTTGTGAATGTCCATGATAATTTCCCCTTGTTCATCCATTTCAAATGCGGGCTCAAATTTTGCATCGAAAACAATTTCATCTGCCGTGTAAGAAAACCTTGCATGGACGTCTTGGTTGAAAGTGTCGTCAAATCCGGACAGTAAAATAAGCACCTCGGCATTCCTGGCTACAAGTTGTTCCTTAGTAATTCCAGCTAGAGGGCTTGTCTTACTAATTGGATGGACAAGCGTCCAGCTCAAAGGCATAAACTGGATGTGACTAATTTCGAGATCCAGACCAAAATAAGATCGATTCTGCTGTAATTTTTCTCCATCCTGCATCATCAAAATGACCTGGGCATGCATGTTCATCAGTACATTCTGTTTGCGGTTTACAACCCGAAACATAAGGCCACTGCTATCATCATACGGAGCAACCAAAGCATTGTTGCTAAAAAGCATTTTGGCTCTCGGACGAGAAAAGCGACCATACAAAAGACCAGTAGCAAAAGCGAAACTTAAAAGCCCTGTAAAAGCCTCAAGCGCAGCTACTATATTAGGTCCAACACCTTTTGGTGCAAGACCTCCATAGCCCACAGTTGTAAAAGTCTGCACTGACAAGTACCAACAGGATAAAAAGAAACGCTGGCTGAGTTTTGCATTGAACCCTAAGATGACATCTTCACCAAATGCAAAATATGCAAGTGCAAAAACCAAAGTCATAGAGAAATATCCAAGCAGCAATAGAATTAGAAAGTAAACGAGATCCATTTCGATCAAATGTTGATAGAGGTTTCGAATTGGGCCGTCAGCTCCAGCGCGATGTATGTTGAAACTGCCATCTTTATTGATGATTCTTTTGGTTTTTCCCGCGTATTTCTCTCCAAACCCAGGATCTTGAATTTTCCTACTCATAACTGATTCTCAGTTTTTTTGATTATATTTAATCTACTTAAGTCTTAACGCTCCCACTATTACACATGTTCCTCCGAAGATACATCTTCTTGTTGCTCTTGCTAATTGTTCCTTGCGTGGGGTTCTCTCAAACGCCATTTAATGGGATGATCATAGAGGAGGTGGTAATCCATCCAGACACGGCGCTAATGATTCAAACCCAAGCTGGTTTTACAATTCTTCCTCGGACATGGAGATTTTATGTTTGCTTGAATGATCCATACTGGGAATTGCAAGTGATTTTTGGATATGTATTTGGCGTTGAAAACTTTCCTTTGGAGTTAGATCCTGGGACTGCTAATTTTTTCCAATCTCCTTTCGGTGCGGCAAATGGATTGCGAAACGACAATTCTGGATTAGAAGCGTTTTTTCCATTTCACAAATATGACTCGTGGTTCACTATAGGAAATAATCCAAACCCAGGTCTTGCTCAAAATTTCACTCTAAACGAATTAACCACCCAGTTCGAACCGAGTGGCAATGGATTTCTTGTTGACGATGGTTTTGGAGGAGGTATTTTTCCTAGCAGCATATATCCCCCGATTGGAATGCCAGACAATGAAGGAAGAATTCTTGTTGGTCAATTCACTCTAGAAGGTTTATTCACTGGAACACTTAATTTCTCTTTTCGGAAATTGAATCCTGATTCAACAATTTTTGACCCAGATGGGCCAGGGCCACAGACAAATTTATTAGAGATTGTAGGTGGCATAAGTATTGACAATACACCTGGACTCATGGACGCCATTTGTAGCATTCAATTTCTACCTATAGATTTGGTCCAATTCAACGCAATAGCTGCTGAAAAACGGGTCAATTTGAGTTGGGAGACACGAAGTGAAGAAAATAACGACTATTTCACCGTAGAGCGCAGTTCCAATCTTGTAGACTGGGTAGAAGTGGCTCATTTAGACGGCTCAGGAACAACTTCAGCTACCCACTTCTACTACACCATAGACAGATCTCCATTATTGGGCACGAACTACTACCGACTCAAACAAACAGATTTTAATGGCGCTTCAGAAACTTTTGAAGTAAAATCAGTCTATTTTAAGGGAGGGCAAGCACTTCAATTATATCCCAATCCAGCAAACTCGGTCGTGAAAATCTTAGGCCCAGTTGAAGAATATGTCCGCTTAGATATTTTCAACTCGTATGGAAATCGAATAGATTCATTCGATAAGAATGCTCTTACCCAGCAACTTGATCTTGCTGGATTATCAGCAGGGATTTACTTCTTGGAATTTACAGACCACTCCGGCCAAACTGAAACGCACCGTTTGATTGTGCAACAATAACGCCCACTAGTCTATCACTTTCCCAAACAAGTCATAGTGATCAGCGCTTTCAATTTCGACCTGAACGTAATCTCCAATTCTTACGTAAGTCTCGTTCTTTTTGATCAGTACCTCGTTGTCCACTTCAGGTGAGTCAAACTCTGTGCGGCCAATGAAATAGTCGCCCTCAGCTTTGTCAATAAGCACTTTGAACTGCTTGCCGATTTTTTCTTGATTTAGCTCAAAGGATATTTGACTTTGAGTTTCCATGATGACATCACACCTTCTTTTCTTCTCTTCTGCAGGAACATCATCTTCAAAGTTGAAAGCATGTGTATTCTCTTCATGGCTGTATGCGAAGATTCCCAATCGATCAAACCTCATGGCTTTGACCCACTCGTGCATTTCTTCGAAATCCTCAAGCGTTTCTCCAGGATAACCCGCAATCAACGTAGTCCGGATGGCAATTCCCGGGTTTATATCTCTGATATTGTCTATCAAAGCTGTGGTCTTCTCTTTGGTGATACCCCTTCTCATGGCCTTCAACATTTTGGTTGAACCATGTTGAAGTGGCATGTCTAGGTAGTTACAGACATTTGGAGTCTTGGCCATGACGTGCAACACATCCATCGGAAAACCACTTGGAAACGCATAATGCAGGCGAATCCATTCAATGCCTTCAACTTCAGATAATGCTTGAACCAAATCAGCTAGCTTTCTTCCTTTGTAGATATCAAGTCCATAATAAGTCAAGTCTTGGGCAATCAATATCAGTTCTTTCACCCCCTTGGCCGCCAGGCTTTTTGCCTGAGTTACAAGATCTTCTATAGGTGTTGAGATGTGTTTACCTCTCATCAAGGGGATGGCGCAAAATGAACAAGGTCTATCGCAGCCTTCGGCTATTTTGAAGTAAGCAAAATGCGCTGGAGTAGTCAGCAACCTCTCTCCCACAAGCTCATGCTTGTAGTCCGCTTTCAATGTTTTGAGCAACCGTGGAAGTTCACGAGTTCCGAAATACGCATCGACCTCAGGAATTTCTGTTTCAAGATCATTCTTGTATCTCTCGGACAAACAACCAGTTACATATACTTTATCTACCAATCCTCTGGATTTGGCGTCGGCGAATTGTAAAATAGTGTTGATTGATTCTTCCTTGGCGTTGTCAATAAAACCGCAGGTATTTATGATGACTATACTCGCATCGTCTTCGCTAGACTCATGCTCCACCTCAAAAGAATTGGCTTTTAACTGAGCCATCAAAACCTCAGAGTCATAGATATTTTTAGCACACCCAAGTGTGACCACATTGACTTTGTTCTTACGTAGTGTTTTCGTTTTCAAGCTCTGTCAGATGAGAAAAGTGAGTCTACAAATTCATATTTATTGAAGACCTGCAGGTCCTCTATTCCCTCTCCAACGCCAATATAGCGCACGGGGATTTTAAACTGGTCTGAAATTCCAATTACAACACCCCCTTTAGCCGTTCCGTCTATTTTGGTCAGGGCCAGGCTAGTGACCTCTGTGGCTTTGGTGAATTGTTTTGCTTGCTCTATAGCGTTTTGTCCGGTAGAACCATCTAGAACCAACATCACATCATGAGGTGCATCGGGAATAACCTTCTCCATCACCCTTTTGATCTTTGTCAACTCGTTCATCAAGTTGACCTTGTTGTGTAATCGTCCCGCTGTGTCTATCAGCACCACATCTGCATTTTGAGCAATTGCAGACTGAAGGGTATCAAAGGCGACAGATGCGGGGTCGGCATTCATTCCCTGACTAACAATTGGCACACCAGCCCGCTCACTCCAAATTGTAAGTTGATCTACTGCAGCCGCTCTAAAAGTATCAGCTGCACCAAGGACTACTTTGTATCCTTTTTTCTTGAACTGATGAGCGAGCTTGCCAATTGTTGTAGTCTTTCCTACACCATTGACTCCTACCACCATGATTACGTATGGGCGAATATTTTCAGGGACATATACCTCCGAGGTATCACCACCGTGTTCATGTTCAGATAGTAATGCTGCGATTTCTTCTTTTAGAATGCCATTGAGTTCTTCAGTACCAAGGAACTTATCTCTGGATACTCTTTCTTCAATTCTTTTAATGATTTTCAATGTAGTTTCTACGCCTACATCAGACGTCACAAGAACCTCTTCAAGATTATCAAGAACTTCATCATCAACTTTACTTTTTCCAGCTACAGCTTTGGTAAGCTTTGAGAAAACACTGGTTTTGGTTTTTTCCAGTCCTTTGTCTAGGGTTTCCTTTTTCTCTTTGGAAAAAATACGTTTAAAGAAACTCATAGGTATGGAATTAATGATGGATAAGCATAATGCAAAAAAGGCTTTTTCCATGGGAAAAAGCCTCATTATCAATCAATCAATTGAAATTTAGTCTTTAGCGAACCACTCTTTCACGTCATCGTTATGCACGATTTCTTGTCTGAAAGAATAAGCTCCGCTTTTACCGGCGCGCACCATTTTAATCAATTTGGAGTGCTTTTTTCCTCCTCCGGTTTGAAGTGTTGCTATTGTCTTCTTAGCCATGGTTTAGCTTATTTAATCTCTTTATGAACTGTATACTTGCGTAATACAGGGTTGTACTTCTTCAACTCAAGACGATCTGGAGTATTCTTACGGTTTTTTGTCGTTACGTAACGAGAAGTTCCTGGTTGACCGGTCTCCTTGTGCTCTGTGCACTCCAATA
>CAZKMC010000023.1:8119-10290 GCA_964553485.1 uncultured Comamonadaceae bacterium | reverse complement strand
GAAAATGTGAGCTGTTTTTTCTAAGACAGAAAAGAGCTTTATCAGACGATGAATTTCAGCAAAAATCAGCAACCTATTCACCCGCTCCTGTTAATAAGGACTGCCCCTACTATGTCAGTTGACCCTTTGTTGCCGTTATTTTTGAACACATTGGGGAATAGACAGGATGACTAGAAAAACAAACACGTTAAAAAGCGAGATGCCTTCTGGAGTTAAGATCAAATCATCTGGTAAGAAAAAAGGCACAAAAAGCGAAACAAGCACTACTTCAAAGAAGGCTGAAAAAACACCCTCCGCGTTATCTGGGGCGGGTAAGCTTGGCAAGCGTTGGGCTGCGGATGAAAGAATACGTAAAATAAGTGGCATCTTTCTAGTTGGAGCTTCTGCTTTCATTTTTCTTTCTGGCATAAGCTTTCTGGTAACCGGTCCCCACGACATGCACCTTCTTGCCAATGATCAACTAAACGCTGGGTCTGGGAATAATTTTCGAAACATGATGGGGAAGATTGGTGCGCTCACCGGCAAAGCTTTCATCCACAACGGTTTTGGAATTGCAGGGCTTTTCCTTCCTTTCCTCATGTTCATCTTGGGAGTGAAAATCTGGATGCGCAAGACCTTGCTTCCCCTTTTCAAGACCACACGCCTTTCACTTTTAGGGATGCTTTACATTCCATTGGTGATTGGGTTTTTCTTCCATGATAAAGATGCTGCCAACGGACAAATTATTCTGACTTGCAATGACAATCTAGTAGGAAGTTATGGCGCGTTCATTACCAAATGGTCTGTCTTTACCCTCGGTTGGTTTGGCACTTTGCTCAGTGTTGTGTTTGTGGCTGGTTGTTTAGTTATTTTCAATTTCAACCCCTCTTTCGCCTTCCCGTCGTTCATGCAAAGTTGGTTTGCCCAAAAAGGACAAACTGAAGACTCGGAAGTAGAAACGCAAACGGAAGAGGAGACTAAAAACAACCGAGTAAACTCTCCTCGCGCTGGCGCAGAAGAAGAACCTCAAGAAGAGGAGGATGCTGCCGATGCGGCTATAGCTCAATTGCTTGGCGAAGATGAATTTGAAATTGAAGAAGCCGTTTCAGAGCCCGAGGAGGTAGAAAAAACAGTTGGAACTCAGCCCACAGAATTGGATGCGGACATAATTGATGAGAAAACTACAGACACTGTTGAAGTTGAGGATGAGCTTGAAATTGAATCTGTGGCTGAAGAGCAAATTCTAACAGAAGATGAAATTGACCATAAAGTGCAGGAGTTTGGAGAATATGACCCTACACTGGATTTGTCTCGATATGAATTGCCAAACATAGATTTACTGGAGAACCACGGTTCTGGATTTGTTGAGATTAACAAAGAAGAGCTTGAAGTCAACAAGAACAAGATTGTTGAGACGCTGAACCACTACAACATTCAAATTTCGAAGATCAAAGCAACGGTTGGGCCTACGGTTACTTTGTATGAAATTATTCCGGCGCCCGGTGTTCGGATTTCGAAGATTAAGAATCTTGAAGACGACATCGCATTGAGTCTAGCGGCATTGGGAATCAGGATTATTGCTCCAATCCCTGGAAAAGGAACCATTGGTATTGAGGTGCCAAACTCCAATCCGGCAGTGGTTGCCATGCGCTCATTGATTGCTTCTGATAAGTTTCAAAATGCAAAAATGGAATTGCCAATTGCCATTGGAAAGACCATTTCAAATGAGACTTTTGTATTTGACCTTGCAAAAATGCCCCACCTGTTGATGGCCGGAGCAACTGGTCAGGGAAAATCTGTTGGGTTGAACGCCATGTTGGTTTCGCTTCTATATAAGAAGCACCCGTCTCAACTTAAATTCGTTTTGGTTGATCCTAAAAAGGTAGAGCTGACGCTGTTTAATAAAATCGAACGTCACTTCCTGGCAAAACTTCCGGACGATGGAGAGGCTATTATTACAGACACAAGCAAGGTGGTCAAAACACTAAACTCCTTGTGTATTGAGATGGATGACCGCTATGAACTGTTGAAATTAGCGCAGTGCAGAAACCTCAAAGAATACAATGCGAAGTTCATCAAGCGCAAACTTAATCCTGAAAATGGACACAAGTACCTGCCTTACATTGTGCTAGTGGTAGATGAGTTTGCCGATTTGATTATGACGGCGGGAAAAGAAGTAGAACAACCTATAG
>CAZKMC010000023.1:0-8109 GCA_964553485.1 uncultured Comamonadaceae bacterium | reverse complement strand
AATTGCTACTCAGCGTCCGTCGGTAAACATTATTACAGGTACCATCAAGGCAAACTTCCCTGCCCGAATTGCTTTCCGAGTGACGTCAAAAATTGATTCACGAACTATACTCGATGCTGGTGGGGCAGATCAATTGATTGGAAGAGGAGATATGCTCCTGTCTACCGGCAATGAACTCATCAGATTACAATGTGGGTTTGTAGACACCCCTGAGGTGGAAGAAATCACAAACTTCATTGGTAATCAGCAAGGGTATTCCGATGCATTTTTATTACCAGAATTTGTAGGTGAAGGTGGCGGTGAAATTGGTAATTTAGCCGATGAGGATCGAGATGAATTATTTGGAGACGCAGCACGTGTTATTGTGATGCATCAGCAAGGTTCAGCTTCATTGCTTCAACGCAAGTTAAAACTCGGATACAACAGAGCCGGCAGAATAATTGACCAGTTGGAAAACGCCGGAATCATTGGTCCATTTGAAGGAAGTAAGGCCCGCAAGGTTTTAATTCCCGATGAGATGAGTTTGGAACAGTTATTGAATAATGGGGTATAACTGATTCTTGTTAAAACACAGACATGCAAAAAAATACACTCCTTTGGATTTTTATGTGCCTCATGGCACCAATGGGATTTGCCCAGGACTCCGGAAAAATTTTAGATGAACTAAGTGCGAAAGCCAAAAATTTCGACTCCATTTATGCAGAGTATAGCTCTCGTTTATTGGATGAACAGAACGGCATCGACCTCAAGCAAGAGGGCAGCATCCGTGTAAAAGGAAAATTGTACAACCTTGAATTGGGTGATTACATTTTGATCACAGATGGTGAAACGCACTGGACCTATGAAAAAGGCACCAATGATTGTTATGTTGATTATCTAGAAGATGTTGAAGGTGATTCGTTTAGTCCATCTGAGATGTTCACTTTGTGGGAGAATGACTTCAAACATGAATACAAAGGATCTGAAACTATAAATGGCAAATCAGCACATTGGATCAATCTTTATCCAAATCAGCCTGCAGACAAGACCTTCCATACTATTCAACTATATATAGACAAGTCAAAAATGGAAGTTGTCAGAATCGTAGTGAAAGGAAGAGAAGGCAGCGACGTTATTTATAACGTAAAATCTTTTACGCCGAATGCTGAAATTCCAGCAAACAAGTTTAAATTTAATGCTAATGATTTTCCGGGTGTGAATATTATTGACAACCGGATCTAGTTTTAACTTAATCCGCACTCGCGGCTTACATTTAACCGGGATATTCTTTGAGTATTCCGGTTTTTTTATGCGGTTTTGCTTCGCGAGGAATGAGCTCTCCATTTCCCTTTTTTCAGTCCGTTTAGGGTCTCATGTTCAGCCGTTCCCACCATGGGTTGATGATCATAAGCCCAATTTGCAGTATTGGGAAGGCTCATCAATATAGACTCTGTTCTGCCATCGGAAACCAAGCCGAATCTGGTTCCACGATCATGCACCAGATTGAACTCTACGTATCTTCCTCTGCGCAAAAGTTGCCATTCACGCTCAGATTCAACTCTAGGTTCATTTCTGTGCTTGTTGACCAAAGAGGCATAGATCTCTGCGAATGAATTTCCGAGGTTACAAGTGAAATTGAAAATATCAGACTTCGAGGCGCCATCCTGTCCGGCTTTCAAATGGTCAAAGAAAACACCTCCAATTCCTCGTGTTTCCTTGCGGTGAGGGATATAAAAATAATCATCCGCCCAGGCCGCATAACGCTCATACCATTTTGGGTTTGTTTGGTCACAGATTTGTTTCAATCTGTTATGAAATTCTAAGGCATCCTCCGGATTGATATAATGAGGGGTCAAGTCAATTCCTCCACCAAACCATGCGGTTCCATCTTCTAGCTGAAAATATCGAATATTCATATGGATGATAGGCACTCTGGGGTGGTTCGGATGAACAACAATGCTTACTCCAGTGGCAAAAAACTTTTCCGCTTCAGTTTTGAGTTGTTGTTTGAGCTCAGGAGTGGTGGAACCATGAACAGCAGAAAAATTTACGCCCCCTTTTTCAAGAATATCGCCATCCAGTATTACTCTTGTCCGGCCTCCTCCCCCGCCCGGCCGATTCCAAAGATCTTCTTTGAATTTTGCCGTTCCATCTAAAGCTTCTAAGTCAGCACATATGCTGTCTTGGATCTTTTTGAACGCCTCTTTAATTTCCAATTGGTCAGTCATTACTAGAAATAGTTTCAAGAGCAAACTGGTGATGCTTGAGTAATACTACGTGTTCATTTTCATACCCAGTCTCTACCCCTGTTTTGACATAGTTGAAATTCACATGCATAAGTCCTAATGTTGCGATATGGTCAAAATGATTTGGAAAGTTGATTCCAAACTGCTTGAGACCTTGACCATAAAACAGCGTTACGTCGTAACCCAGAAAAGCATATTTATCAGGATCGGTTTGGTATTTCTTTCTGAAGGCAGCAGTAAAATTCAAAACTTTAGGGTCTTCAAAATCCACAAAAGATGATTCTGGGATACGTAATTCTACTTTGTTCTTAAACTCGATATCTAGGAAGTCAAAGTCCATCCATTCAGACATACCATAAATCACTATTTGAAACTGTTCTGAGTCGATAAGTTGAAGTTTGGTTTGAAGATTTGCAATCATGGATCTTGATTCTCTTCCGGCAGGGACCACAAGTATATTTCTCCTTGCTTTAGACAATTTGGCGTTCAGATCTCCCACAAACCTTGATGAAGCTTCAAGTTCAATCAACGCTCTATTGCTGCTATCAGGAAGACTTCTCAATGCATCGTTGTAGTGGCGTTTGAAAAGCTGAACATTTCGGGTGTCATTTATCTCTTTGCTATTGATTAGGATGACATTTTCTCCACTGTGGTGACGGGCCACATATTGAGCCATCAGTTTCATTTGTGTTGCTTCAGAGGAATGAACCTTGCTTACGTTGGGGCTGGTAAGTAAAATGTTGTTTTTGGTTAATGTTGGACAAACCACATGAATCCCCTTCACAGAAGCGAATTTGGCTACTTTGTCTAAGGATTTTTTCTGGAGCGGGCCGATTATCAAATCTATGTTTTTGAATTCAGCAGAAGCTAAAAGCGCGTCCAATTCGGGCGTATCATTACTTACGTCGTAAATATGGACTTCTAAGTTGGCCCCTCTCTTTTCTAAGGTGTCTAAGGCCATTCTGCATCCCCTATAAAAGCTAAGGGCTATTTCTCTCAAACGCTGGTCTTTGGAGCCTTCCAGCCCCTCCAAAGGAGCATTCAATATAAAGGGAAGTAAAATTGCGACATGGTACCTCTCCTTGATGAAAATGGTATCTCTGAGAGTCAAGGTATATTGAATGGGCTCCGTCTTTATGGCGAAATACTCATCTTTTTGCGGTAAACAAATTTCACCCCCTGCTTTGAGTCCTTCTGGCAAGCCATTGTTTACAGCCAATATATCTGTAATGGTAAACCCGAAACGCTTTGAGATACTGTACAATGTTTCTCCCGGTTCAACGGTGTGCTTTTGCAATGAATCTGCAGCTTCTGGTTTTAGCTGCACTGCAACTGATTGGTCAACATCATTGAAAGGAATATATATTTCCATACCAATGCTCAGTCCTTCATTCAGTTTTGGGTTTCTTTCCAAAAGACTGTTCATATCCGCATCGTACTTTTTTGCAATGCCGTAGAGTGTTTCTTTTCTCAACACACGATGGACCATTTCACCTTTTTCAATCCGGATTGGATTTGTGAATTCATCCGACTTAAAAGATCCTGGGACAGGTATGTACAGCGTTTGCCCAATACTCAACCCTAACCCTGCTTCAGGGTTGGCTGCTGTGACAACATCAATGGATACATCATAAAGTTTGGAAATGGAATACAGCGTATGTCCTTTTTCCACTCGATGCACAAAAAAGTCTCCGCTGTCTTTGTGCTCAATAACCACGTCTTGGGCAGTTGAAAGTACAGGAGGCAACACAAAACAGAGACAGGCAATAAGGGCAAATATTAATCGGTTCATGACGAGCTATTAAGTAGCAAACGGAGTTATTCCCATTCTATGGTGGCAGGTGGTTTTGAGCTTATGTCATACACTACCCGGTTAATTCCTTTGACTTTGTTAATGATGTCATTCGAAACCCGTGCCAAAAATTCATACGGCAAATGACACCAATCTGCTGTCATTCCATCTGTAGATGAAACAGCACGGAGTGCAACTGCTTGTTCATAGGTTCTTTCATCTCCCATTACTCCCACACTCTGAACTGGCAATAGAATTGCTCCAGCTTGCCAAACCTCGTCATATAGCCCGGCCTTTTTAAGACCATTGATCCATAAATAATCAACTTCTTGAAGAATTCTTACTTTTTCTGGAGTGATATCTCCCAAAATACGGATTCCAAGTCCAGGGCCAGGGAACGGATGTCTAGATAAAATCTCCGTTTTGATTTCAAGGGCTTTTCCAATCCTTCTTACTTCGTCCTTGAATAAAAGTCTCAGCGGTTCAACCACCTTCAATTTCATGAAATCTGGCAAACCTCCCACATTGTGGTGCGACTTAATAGTAACGCTAGGACCGCCAGTTGCGCTTACAGATTCAATCACATCTGGATAAATGGTTCCTTGTCCTAACCATTTGGCGTCTTCAATCAAATGAGATTCTTCATCAAACACATCGATAAATAGACCCCCAATTATTTTGCGTTTCGTTTCAGGGTCTGATTCGTTTTCAAGTGCCTTATAAAATCGATCAGAAGCTTTCACTCCTTTGACATTCAAGCCCATGTCTTGGTAGCTATGCAGTACTTCTTCGAATTCATTCTTCCTTAGCAACCCATTGTCTACAAAAATACAATAGAGATTTTTTCCAATGGCCTTATGAATAAGCGTAGCCGCTACAGAACTGTCAACACCTCCAGACAATCCCATGATCACTTTATCGTTGCCTAATTGTTGCTTTAGATTTTCGACTGTTTCATCCACAAATGACTGGGGAGTCCAGTCTTGTTTACATCCGCAAATCTTTACTGCAAAGTTCTGGAGCAACTGTTTTCCATCTGTCGTATGATAGACCTCAGGGTGAAACTGGATTCCAAAAGTGGGCTCATTTGTTGATTCATACCCTGCCAAATCGACGTCATGCGTGCTACAGATTGCCTTGTATTCTGTTCCTATTTTTTCGATTGTATCGGCATGTGACATCCAGACTTGCGAACCAGCTTTGAGACCCTGAAGTAACGGGCTGCTCTCATCCACAAAAGACAAATTGGCTCTACCATATTCACGGGTATCCGATTTGTGCACATTTCCTCCGTTTGAATGTGCGATGTATTGTGCCCCATAACATATACCAAGCACAGGGAGCTTGCCTCTGTATATTTCAAGATCTGGTTGCGGAGCTTTTGGATCCAACACAGAGTGCGGGCTTCCTGAAAGAATTACTCCTTTAATATTGGGAGTCAGTTCAGGCGCTTTGTTCCATGGATAGATTTCCGAGTAGATATTTAATTCGCGAATTCTTCTCGCAATCAACTGAGTGTATTGCGACCCAAAATCCAAAATAAGAATGGTTTCCTGCATGGCGCAAAATTAGCCAATTGTATTTGTTGAGCATCGTGTATCCCCAGGAATTATCCACCAAAAAAGTATTCGTTATGAACCTTCAATAATTCGTTCCTTTGTACCCCAATTATAAGCATGTTACTTCCCAATTTACAAGGCAAACAAATCATTCTCGCAAGCCAATCTCCAAGGAGGCAAGCATTGCTAGAGGGGTTAGAACTGAAGTTTGAGGTTAGAGTAAAGGACATTGATGAAACATATCCTGATACTTTGAAGAGAGAAGATGTTGCGCTGTATCTAGCGAATTTAAAGGCAGATGCGCACATGTCCACATTGAACGAAGACGAAATCTTAATTACGTCAGACACGATTGTCTGTTTGGATGGAGACATCTTGAACAAGCCGCTTGATCGTAGCGACGCTATTGGAATGTTGCATCGTCTTTCTGGTGCCACCCATACAGTTGTTACTGCCGTTGCAATTCGGAGCAAAGCCAAATCAGAGCTTTTTCATGATGAAACCGAAGTCACATTCTGCTCCTTATCTGACGATGAGATAATTCATTATGTGGATAAGTATGAGCCATTTGACAAAGCTGGTGCTTACGGCGCACAAGACTTGCTTGGCTACATCGCGATTGAAAAAATGGTTGGGAGCTATTACACTGTGATGGGATTCCCTTTGCACAAGGTTTATAATTCTCTCAAGAATTTCTAGTTATCCTGCCACTATAATTCTTGGAACGGCACCTTTGCTTAGCTCCCCAAAACATTCTAGGATTATGCCATGTTCTTGGGCAATGGATTTAACTTCCTCGGCGTAAGCCTCTCCTACCGTAATAAGGAGTCCTCCGCTTGTTTGCGGATCAGATAATAGATCACGTTCAAATCCCTCTTTTACATGAACGTGATTTCCATAGCTATCGAAGTTGCGGATGGTACCTCCTGGAACACATCCTTGCTGGTGATAAAAACGAAGGATATCTTCATCCAATTTTGGGACATCCTTGAATCGAATTTGGGCTTGAAGATCACTTCCTTGGCAGATTTCATTTAAATGCCCCAATAGTCCAAAACCGGTTACATCGGTCATTGCATGCACACCTTTAACGGGAGCCAGAGCTTTTCCAAGAAAGTTCAGCTTTTGCATACTCTCAATGGCAAGTTGAATATGTTCTGGTTCTGCAATACCTTTTTTCTGAGCTGTAGTCAGAATTCCAACTCCGAGGCCTTTGCTTAAGAACAACAAATCACCTGCTTGTGCCGTGCTGTTTTGTTTGAGATGATCGATAGGAACTCTTCCTGTAACAGCAAGTCCAAAAATTGGCTCTGGGCTATCAATGCTGTGTCCGCCCGCCAGTGGAATGCCTGCCTGACTGCAAATTTGTCTGCCGCCTTCAATTACTTTTCCGGCAATTTCGGGCCCTAGTTTATTAATTGGCCAACCTAATATAGCGATTGCCATAAGCGGAGTTCCACCCATTGCATAGATGTCGGAAATTGCATTGGTAGCTGCGATTTTTCCAAAACTGATAGGATCATCTACAATCGGCATAAAGAAGTCTGTGGTGCTTATAATGGCTGTACCATCACCCAGGTCCATCACAGCCGCGTCATCTTTGGACTCATTCCCGACTAGCAAATATTTGAATATTTCATCTTGTTTTGGACCTTGCAGAATCTGGTCCAATAAAGCGGGAGCAATTTTACATCCGCACCCTGCACCATGGCTATACTGGGTTAACCTAATTGCTTCAATTACGGGATTGGCTTTATTCATAATTATGCGAAGATAATTGAACTAGAAACAGCAAGTACACGAATTTTAGATTGAATTACTTAACTCATCAATATGAGTTCATCGGCAATTTGGCTGAGCGACATTCCTTTGCCGTCTAGGGTCTTTTTGGGGGAATCATTTTGATCAATACCGTGCTTGTACTTTTTGTCGTAATAGGTCAAAGCTATATTCACTGCAACATCGAGTTGTCCGGATAGAATGGACTCCTGTGCCGATTTTAGGTGTTGCCCCCCTAATCTTTTGCCAATTTTATCGAATCCTCTGCGCAATTCTTCAGTTGAATGATGGCCATAAGAGTCGACCAAATGTTTGATTCTTTCTTGCTTACTTCTTTCGAGAATAAACAAAGGGGCAGTTTTCATTATATCATAAAATTCATTTGGAATGAATACCGATCCAATGGTTTTACTTTCATCCTCCACCCAGACTTGTTTTGATTTATCGAGATTATTTAGGTCATCAAGGAGTAGATTGGAAAAGTGTTCTGAGCTCGGCTGTGTTTCATTGAGCAAATTACCAAAAGCTGATCCTTTATGATTTGCAAGTTGTTCGAGATCAATAATTTGCTCTCCTTTGTTTTTAAGCACTTGGAGGAGTTCTGTTTTAGCTGACCCAGTGAAACCTCCAACTACTTTCACTTGTAAATTTGACTCACAGAAATGGGGGAGCAAGGACCTGTAGGCCTTGTAGCCACCCAACATGATATTTGAATTTATTCCAGCCATATTTAAAAGCCAAGCAACAGACTCTG
>CAZKMC010000022.1:13711-19102 GCA_964553485.1 uncultured Comamonadaceae bacterium | reverse complement strand
AGTTAAACTTGAAGGCACATTGCGCACGTTTGACGAAGAATGGCGTATGCAGGCCCATCGCTGGATATCTGAATTTATTCATCAATCCTGCAAGGCAAACGGCGCCACGTGCGAAGTAGACATCATGAATGGATATCCATTTTTGATAAATGACCCTCAGCTAACTGAGCGTAAAACTCAGAATGCAAAGGATTTCCTTGGAGCAGAAAATGTGGTTGATCTTGCGATGCGAATGACCGCAGAAGACTTTGCTTATTTCAGTCAAGAAATGCCTGGTTGTTTTTACCGTTTAGGCACCTCATCTCCTGATGGAAAATTCAGCGCTCCGGTGCACAATTCGTATTTTAACATAGACGAAACTGCCTTGAGAACGGGTATGGGCTTGATGGCTTGGTTGGCTTGTACCGACTAGTTTGCCACCTCGCTCAAAAACTTGATGCGCATAAGTCGAAGTTCTTCTTCAGTGAAGTCTCCGTCAAATTCCTCCACAGCCACGTTGATATCATCAGAAGGAGCTTCTAGGAAATATTCAAAGATGTCTTCTTGAGAGTCTTCATCAAGGATGTCATTTACGTAATAGTCGATGTTCACTTTAGTGCCAGAAGCTACAATGCTCTCGATCTCTTCAATAATCTCTATAAGTTTTTTGCCTCTAGAATCCGCAATGTCTTCCAAAGGCAATTTCCTGTCGATGTTTTGAATGATATGCACTTTCTCTCCTGACTTGTTGACGATTGATTTCACCAGCATATCCTGGGGCCTTTCAATGTCATTTTCATCCACGTATGCCTTGATCAATTCAATGAAAGACTGGCCAAACTTCATCGCTTTTCCCCTTCCCACACCTTGAATCATCGTCAATTCATCTATGGTGATTGGATATTGAGTAGCCATTTCTTCCAAGGAGGCTTCTTGAAAAATCACATACGGTGGCAGTGTGCGGTCTCTTGCCTCTTGCTTACGAAGATCTTTAAGCATTTTAAAGAGCGTTTCGTCAGCCACCGCTGTTCCACCTGTCTTTTGCCCAATCAAACCATCTACCTGGTCTACTTCTGTGAAATCCATTTCCTTGATAAGCATGAAAGAAGTTGGGTTAGCAATAAACTCTTCTCCTTTAGGGGTAAGTTTCAGCATGCCGTAACTCTCTATTTCTTTTCGGAGATAGCCATTCACTACACATTGTCTCACAACTGCATGCCAGAATCTATTTATCTTTTCGTTTCCAGCATTCCAAAACTTCGTTTGGTCGCCTTTGTAGGTCTCCACTTCTGCGGTCTTTTGTCCGGTTAGAACATCGCAGATGAATCTCGCTTTATGCACTTCTTTAAGCCCTTTAACAGCCTCAAGCATCAGTTTCACATACTCCTTTCCTTCGTAACGCTCTTTTGGAGTTCGAGAATTATCATCAAGCTTAGCCCCGGGACCATTTATTTCATCGTATTCCTCGCCGAAATAATGCAAGAGAAACTTTCTTCGAGACATTGACGTTTCAGCATACGCCATCACTTCTTGAAGGAGTAGCATCCCTACTTCCTGCTCGGCAATTGGTTTACCTTGAAGAAACTTCTCTAGTTTTTCAATGTCTTTGGGGCTATAGAAAGTGAGGCAAATCCCTTCACCTCCATCTCTTCCTGCTCTACCTGTTTCCTGGTAATAGCTTTCCAAAGATTTGGGCATGTCATAATGAATCACAAAGCGCACATCTGGCTTATCGATTCCCATTCCAAAAGCGATGGTTGCCACGATGACATCTACATTGTGCATCAGGAAATCATCTTGCACCTTGGAACGGTGATTTGAATCCATTCCTGCATGATAAGCAGAAGCTTTGATTCCATTGACTTGAAGAAATTCAGCCAACTGTTCAACACGTTTGCGGCTCAGGCAATAGATTATTCCCGATTTGCCTTCATGATGTTTTATGAATTGGATGATCTGACGTACAGCGTCCTTTTTGGGGCGCACCTCGTAAAATAAATTTTCGCGATTAAAAGATGCCTTGTACAACTTAGCATCTGTCATTCCGAGGTTCTTCTGAATATCCTGCTGCACCTTTGGGGTGGCAGTTGCAGTGAGTGCTATAATTGGAACGTCAGCTATTTGTCCAATGATAGCCTTGAGTCTCCTGTACTCTGGCCTAAAGTCATGGCCCCATTCGGAGATACAATGGGCTTCATCAATTGCTACAAATGAAATTTCGATGGATTGTAAGAATTCGATATTCTCAGCCTTGGTCAAGGACTCCGGGGCTACATAAAGCAGCTTTGTAATACCTGAGACCAGATCTTCTTTCACACGGGTGACTTCTCCTTTATTTAGCGAGGAGTTTAAAAAATGTGCGATGCCGTCCTCTTCACTTATTCCTCGGATTGCATCTACCTGATTCTTCATTAATGCTATCAAAGGAGATACAACAATAGCTGTACCTTTGCTCATAAGAGCGGGTAACTGATAACATAGCGACTTGCCTCCACCGGTAGGCATTATCACGAAACTATCTTTTCCCTCAAGTACATTTTCAATGATCTCTTCTTGAGCTCCTTTGAAAGCGTCGAACCCGAAGAACTTTTTTAGAGCCTCTTTAGGCACCAGTTCAGTAGTGGTCATATAGATTTTGCTACTTTTGCTTGATTAAATATAACTTTTTTTTCCGTCTGAATCCCTATCATTTCTACCAATAACAGAACTTAATTTACACGTGGATAACGCCAAAAAAATCATTGATTCTGCAGCCCGCACACTTCAAATGGAGGCTGATGCGGTATCTGGACTAATAACGTTCTTGGACGAAGGGTTTGTACTTGTGGTTTCAAGAATTCTACGAATGACGGGGCGGGTGATATTTACCGGCATTGGTAAGAGTGCAAATATCGCGAATAAACTCGTTGCCACATTCAATTCTACTGGCACTCCTGCTGTTTTTATGCATGCAGCAGATGCTATTCATGGAGATTTAGGACTAGTTCAATCTGAAGACGTGGTGATTTGTATTTCGAAAAGTGGAAATTCACCGGAAATCAAAGCACTCATCCCATTGGTAAAGAACATGGGAAATACGGTCATTGGCATGGTAGGAAATACAGAATCATTTCTTGCCAAACAGGCTGATCACATTCTCAACACTACGGTATCTAAAGAGGCTTGCCCTAATAACCTGGCGCCTACTACAAGCACTACGGCCCAATTAGCTTTGGGAGATGCGCTTGCCGTTTGTTTGATGGAACAACGTGGTTTTACCGAAAGTGACTTTGCCAAATATCATCCTGGGGGCGCCTTGGGCAAGAGACTTTACTTGCGTATGAAAGATCTGGTTGACGGACAAGTTAGACCGTCAATTAATGTCGACACTCCAATTCGCCAAGCGATAATCACCATATCAGAAGGCATGTCTGGAGCTGCGGCCGTTTTAGAAAATAATAAGGTGGTTGGAATTGTGACAGATGGTGATTTACGACGCATGTTGCAAAAAGGTCTTGATCTTGACAGAACATTGGCCTCAGACATCATGTCTGGAAAACCAAAAACCATTGAGGGTGATGAACTTGCTGTTGCAGGTTTTCACCTGATGGAATCCAATCATATTTCACAATTGATTGTAGTTGAAGAGAAGAAATTTGTTGGAATCGTCCATCTACATCAAATCCTCAAGGAAGGAATCTACCAGGCATGACAAAGGACGGAGCAGACATGAGTTTTCTGGATCACCTTGAAGAACTCAGAGGAAGAATAATTAGAGCTGTCTTGGCCATCATGGTGGGGGCTATTGTACTTTTCATTTACAAGGATTTTGTCTTTGAAACGATCATTTTCGGCCCCAAGCAAATTGATTTCGTCACTTTCGTACAAATCTGTAGGCTCAGTGAATGGATTGGATTGGGAGATTCACTTTGTGTGACACACATAGACTATACAATTATCAATACTACTATGCTGGGCAAGTTTACGGCTCACATTGTGGTCTCATTGATTGGAGGTTTTATCATCGCATTTCCGATTGTTTTCAATCAAATTTGGTCGTTTATTAAGCCGGGACTCAAAAAAAATGAAGTCAAGGCAGTTCGGGGAGTAGTTTGGTATGCATCACTGTTGTTTTTCTCTGGAGTGGCATTCGGGTATTTCCTAATTGCGCCTTTATCTCTTCAATTCTTAGGGAACTATGAACTAGGTGAAGTTGAGTCCAAGATTACCATCATGTCTTACATGAAAACGGTGGCGTCAATTACCTTGGCTGCCGGACTGATTTTTCAACTTCCAGTATTAGTTTATTTCCTATCAAAAGTGGGCATCGTTACACCAACCTTGCTTCGGAAATTTAGAAAACACGCACTAGTAGCTGTGCTCATCATTTCAGCAGTAATTACTCCTCCTGATATTACAAGCCAGATATTGGTTTCATTACCCGTACTTGTATTGTATGAAATAAGCATCCTTATTTCTAAACGTGTTGTTACCAGGAGAGAGAAAAGTATGCTTTAATTGCTGTGAATATTCTCTGTAAAATCAATTCCAAGACGACATCAGAACTAACAAAAAGCACACGTTCTTCGTACATTCGAGCAGAAGCCATTTCATGAATACATTGCGTTTCCACATACACACGCTACTTGTTGCGGTGTTGATGTTCACTTCAGCTGTTGCCTTGGGACAAAAGACACAGGTTTCAGGGGTAGTTAAGGACGCATTAACCGGCGAGCCTCTTCCTTTCGTAAACATTCATTTTGTGGGGACAAAAAGTGGTACTTCCACAAATCTGGACGGAAGGTTTTTTATTGAAACGTACTATGCCAGTGATAGCCTGAGGGCAACCTTCATCGGCTTTAGCCCCCAAACAAAACATATAAAAGAGGACAGGGCTCAAGTGGTCAATTTCGAACTTCAAATCAGTAGTATAGAGCTTGAAGTGGCTGAAATTACGGCTACTGAAGAGGAGAATCCAGCGCATGTGATTGTCCGAAATATTCAGAAAAACAGGGACATTAATAACCGAGAAAAGTTAGACGCTTATGAATTTGAGCTGTACAACAAGGTTGAATTTGACCTGAATAATCTGACTGATGAATTTAGAAATCGAAAGATTTTCAAACCCTTTGAATTCATTTTTGACAATGTAGACAGCACCGAGGAGAAGGTTTACCTGCCGGTGTTTATGACCGAAAGTCTATCTAATTTCTACTACCGTAAAAACCCAAGGACAGAAAAAGAGGTAATTGCCGCTACCAAAGTATCTGGGATTGAGAATAACAGTGTTTCTCAGTTTCTTGGCGACATGTATCAAAACGTCAATATTTACGACAATAACATCATCGTTTTTGGCAAAAGTTTCGTGAGTCCTATCTCGTCTTACGGCTTTACTTTTTATAACTATTACTTAGAGGACAGTACATACATGGA
>CAZKMC010000022.1:0-13701 GCA_964553485.1 uncultured Comamonadaceae bacterium | reverse complement strand
CTCACATTCACTGGGGATTTTTGGGTGAATGACACTACCTACGCCATTAAAGAGGTGCAAGCTAGAATTGCGGAAGACGCAAATATCAACTTCATTTTTGGTCTAAAAGTGAGGCAAGAGTACAATGAGGTTCAGGATGAAGTCTGGATGTTGACCAAGGATCAACTGACCGTGGATTTCAATGTGACCAACAAAACCATGGGCTTTTATGGTCGTAAAACGACTACCTATAAGGACTTTGTGATCAACAAACCTCAAGCGGATGTCTTCTACAAAGGCATAACGGATGTGATTGTTGCCGAGGATGCAAATAAACATGAAGCTCAATTTTGGGATCAACACAGGCACATCCAGCTCACGGAAAATGAAAAGGCCGTTTACAGCATGGTTGATAGCCTGCAGAATATTCCCCAATTCAAAACCATTGCAGACGTCATTACGCTGTTTGTTTCTGGCTATAGAGTCATTGGCAACGTTGAGATAGGTCCGTATTACACTCTCTACAGTTTCAATCCGGTGGAGGGGCACCGCTTTAGATTAGGCGGAAGGAGCAGCAACAAGTTCAGTACCAACGTTATGCTTGAAGGCTATTTGGCCTATGGACTCACCGATAATCGTTTCAAATACGGCGGAGGTATCACTTATGTAGTAAAGAAAAATCCCAGAACAGTCATTGGAGTATATGGAAAAGAGGATGTCGAACAATTAGGGCAAAGCGAGGGAGCATTCCGAGAGGACAACGTATTATCCAGCATCTTTAGACGAAATCCTGCTTTGAAACTCACTAATGTAGATGAAGGAAGGGCTTTTGTAGAACGCGAGTGGTTTTATGGTTTGAGCAATCGTTTGATCTTTTCTCATCGCATATTGAATCCGTTGGGAGAACTTAGTTATGAACGTCTCGATGACGCCAATGTGGTCATTCCAGTAAACAATATCACTACTAGCGAAGTAACAATTTACACACGCTTTGCATTCAAGGAAAAGTTCGTTTCCGGCGAATTTGAACGTATTAGTTTGGGCACCAAGTATCCCATTTTGGAAATCGCATATAGCTTTGGGATGAAGGGAGTATTCCAAAGTGATTACGAATACCAAAAGCTGGTTGCTAGAGTAAGTGACAAGGTGCGTTTTGGCCCTTTAGGTTTCATGAGAATCACTGCTGAGGCTGGAAAGATCTTAGGAACTCTCCCCTACCCTTTGCTCCAACTTCACCAAGGAAATGAGACCTTCTTCTATGATGAAACTGCCTTCAACACCATGAACTTTTTTGAATTTGTGAGTGATGAATGGTTCAGCGCTTCTGCTACATATCACCTTGAAGGACTTTTTCTGAATAAGATACCTTTGATGCGGAAGCTCAAATGGAGGGAAGTGGTGAGTGCTAAAGGCGTCATTGGAAACTTTGACCGTAAACATGAACAAGAATTATTCCTTCCGGAAAAGACTTTTACTTTAGACAAACCGTTTGCAGAAGCCGCAGTTGGAATAGAGAATATTTTCAAAGTACTTCGCGTTGATGCTCTTTGGAGACTATCTTATTTGGATAACGATATCACAGACATTGTTAAATTTGGTATTCGGGCAAAATTTCAGATCGATTTTTGATGCAACTCAGAGCAGAACAAATAGTTAAAAAATACGGCAAGCGCACCGTGGTTAAAGGTGTATCCTTTGATGTAAAACAGGGGGAAATCGTTGGACTTCTAGGCCCAAACGGAGCTGGAAAGACGACTAGCTTTTATATGATCGTAGGGTTAATTCGGCCAAACGAAGGCAAGGTTTTCATTGACGACCGCGAAATCACTGAAGAGCCAATGTACCGCAGAGCCCAGCTAGGAGTTGGGTACTTGCCTCAAGAGGCATCTGTGTTTCGGAAACTGAGCGTAGAAGACAACATTCTGGCTGTTCTGCAGATGACTTCATTAACTAAAGTGGAACAAAAGGCACGATTGGAAGAGTTACTGGGTGAATTTGGTCTCAACCACGTGAGAACAAATCGAGGAGACTTTTTGAGTGGCGGCGAACGTAGACGAACCGAGATAGCACGGGCGCTTGCTACTTCACCAAGCTTCATCCTTTTGGACGAGCCGTTTGCCGGGGTAGATCCTATTGCTGTTGAAGACATTCAGCGCATCATTGCTCAATTAAAGCGAAAGAACATTGGCATCTTGATCACTGACCACAATGTGCAGGAAACCCTATCTATCACAGACCGCGCTTACTTACTTTTTGAAGGGAACATCCTCAAGGCCGGTACGGCTGAGGAACTTGCTGCTGATGAACAGGTAAGAAAAGTATATCTGGGACAAAACTTCGAGCTTAAGAAGCCGAAGATCTTTGATGAGGAGCTATAAGCCTAGCTACGTATTTACCAATCACATCAAATTCTATATTGACAAGCGTTCCAACCTTAAAGTTGGAAAAATTAGTGTGTTCAAAAGTGAATGGAATGATCGCTACCGAAAAGCCATTTTCAAACACTTCCACTACAGTTAAACTCACCCCATTGATGGTCACACTTCCTTTTTCAACCAGGACTTGATGAGCGTCATTATTGAATTTGAAGCCAAATACCCAACTACCGTTCTGCTCTGTGATTGACGCTACCTCCGCCACCTGATCCACGTGTCCCTGAACAATGTGTCCATCCAAACGGTCGCCAAGTTTCATGCATCTTTCAAGATTCACTGAATCATCTTGCTTTAGCCTAGCGATGTTGGTTTTCTGAATGGTCTCCTGAATGGCAGTTACTGTATATGAATTGCCATCCATGGCCACAACAGTCAAACATATTCCATTGTGGGCTACGCTTTGGTCAATTTGGAGTTCTGAAGTAAATGGAGCTTCAATGGTCAGATGGAGATTTCCAGCTTCTTGTTCAAGCTTTTTTACTTTACCTAAGGCTTCAATGATACCAGTGAACATGTTTGTATTAGAGATTACTCTTGCAATGGTTTGACACCATCAATCAATTGAATGTGGCCACTAAAATTTTCCGGGACAATTCCCGTAAGTCGGATTGTATTGACTTTTATAGCGTAGTAATACACGCCATCTGAACAAGCTTCTCCTGAATCTTTGTGAGTTCCATCCCAACCAATCTCAGGATCTGTTGTTTCAAAAACTACACCACCCCATCTGTTGAATATTTGTAGTTCAATGCTTTCAACAAACTTGTACGGGAAAGGCACAAATTCGTCATTTTGTCCGTCTCCATTTGGTGTAAAGACGTTTGGAAGGAAATAATAGGGGCAGTTATCTACACAGATGATTTGGCTCCACTCACTTTCATTTTGAACAAGGTTTCCATCTGGTCCGGGCAATAAAGAATCAAGCG
The DNA here is from genome assembly GCA_964553485.1 of uncultured Comamonadaceae bacterium. Lineage (GTDB taxonomy): Bacteria > Bacteroidota > Bacteroidia > Flavobacteriales_D > Sanyastnellaceae > CAZKMC01. The sequence continues at coordinate 10,361 of CAZKMC010000022.1, read as the reverse complement.
CAGAAACAGCAAAACAACCCGCTATAGTACCCATCAGCCCATCCAGATTAAAAGTAAAGGTGGTGTCAGAATCTATATAAAAGGTCTCCAACAACTCCAGCATTCCCGTGTCTGTGGGTGAGTAGTACAAATTATATTGAATTACGTCGTCAGAACAAATGTTATTCGGATTGCTCCATACCAATTCTGAAACTTGTTCTTCACAGAGAGCAGTAACTTCTAGATCGGGAGTACAAGGCGGCGTGAGGTCGTACGGAATTCCACATTTTTCTTGCGAATCATTGAAAATCGGATCAATGACCATGGAGGCGTTGTACGTTCCTTGGCTCTGCACTTTGTAACAATAGCTTTGGTTATTGACCAATCCTGTATCAGTGTACAATGGTTCGTTGCTAAACCCAATAGACTCGAAGTCTGCAAGTACATCGTTGTACCTGAAGACCTCATAAGATTCATTGATCCACGGAACCTGGTGGTTCATTACTAAGGTCAATTGATTATCATCTGGGATCAACTCCAAATAGATAGATGAAGCTTCAGACGAGAAAGCCACTAGATCATCTCCGCTGTATATCTCCACTTGATAATTGTGGGGGTTATCCAAGGTGTTTAATCCTGTGTGAATGAAGGTCGTATCCGGGTTTACAAGAAACTCCTGTGGTGTGGTGACCAGTATTTCTGTGTTTGCTCCGCTGTATCCTTCGCCATATAACACCCTGTAGTAGTAAGGCCCAGGAAATGCCTCCAAAGTGTCAAGTTCATTTGGTGGAGACCAAGCCACATATATATTACCATCAGACGAGGAAGTATTCAAAATGGACACATTGGTCATCACAGGCACGTCTTTGATAATTTCCGCACAAAATTCCTCAGATGCATAGCTAATCGCACCATCAGGGAAACATGTAACTACCATGTAGCAGTATTGCCCCCCATAAAAGACCCCGAAATCATCCAAGTAAGACGTATTGTTCAATCCTTGTACGGTTCCTACCAACTCATACCCGATACCATCAGGAACCCCTAATTCACAGTAGTCTGGCTCAAATCCATACAAGCCATTTCTTCGATAGATCTTGTAACTACCTTGTCCAATCTGCGCATTGCTGAACGCATCAATACATGGATTTTCATCCCAGTTCAATTGAATCGCATTTCCAACAGCTTCGGCGAGAGGGTTTTCTACTGCGGGACCCACAACCGTGATAAACCACGTCATCAAATCTGTGAGTTGCACAGGGAGCGCATTGTCTTCTGCTTTGAACACAATTTGATAAGGTTGAAGTCGAATCTCTTCGCAAAGTGGAGTCCAGCTGAACTGTCCAACACCGTTGCCAATATCACTGAATGAAGCTTGGTGTTCTACCTCTGTCATTGGCCCTCCAATGGCCTGTAAGCTTACTATATCGCCATCTGGGTCTGTGGCATTGACCAAAAACTGAATGTTGGATCCTGCCTCCACGCAAGTGTCTTGAATTTCTGTCCATTCTGGCGGATTATTTGCGCAAGTCACCACCGTAATTTGCATATCTCGGGTTACATCTCCCACTTTGATAAGTTGTCCTGCAACCCATCTCCACTCTTCAATCAGAATAGCAATGTTGTATTCACCTGCTTGTTGAGGGGCATCCCAAGTAACTTCCCCAGTTACAGGATCTATAGAAAAGGAATTGTTTATTGGAATTATTTCATTGGGGAATTGATATCCTGCTATTGGGTCACATCCCACATTGTCACCATCGGCATCACCTCCTTTGCAAGAAATAATTGAATACGTCAGCAGATCCCCATCAGGGTCATAAGCCCCAGGGTTGTGGTAATAGGGCTTAAAAATACAGGCTTCTCCTTTAGCTGAATTGAGAAGCTGAACGCTATTATTGGGCCCTGCTTGGGGATCAATTATGAGAGTTGATTGAATACAGAAAGGCACATTGACTGAGCCCGGAATATTAATCACGGATTCATTTCTATTGGGGTCTTCCACTGAAAGCACATAAATCCCAGGGCCGTTGAATGTATGCGTTCCTTTATAAACATTGATTTGAGCATTCATCCCTGGTACCAATTGAATGCTCTCTCTTTCCAAACTATCAAGTGTAGCACCTGGAATAACATCGCCCCAATCAATTTTTAGCCATTGCCTGTCGGCGATGACAGATGATTTGGTGCACGTAGTTATCGTTATTCTATAGGTAAGATTATTCAAGTGCTCATAGGTAATCTCTCCCGCGCGGTTGTGCGTTGCCCATGATGAAATGGCAGAGAGCATTGAAATGACGACAAGTAGAAATAACCTCATTCTGTTCAGTAGAATCAACACGAAGATACAGGTTATGCCCCTGTTAATCGTTGCATTTAAATAACAAAAATCACGCCTCAATAGTACTTCAAGGCCGGTCTTTTTGAATAGAATCTTTCCAATTAGACTAATTTAGCGCAAGATTGTTCAAACCGACCCGTGATGAAGATTGTAAAAGTTGCCAAAGGCACTTCTGTTGAAGTTGAATTTATTCTACTTGAAAAAGCCTCCGGATTATCAAAATTAAAACTTGACGCTGCGTCAACTAAAAATCTCAAACAAAAACTGGACAAAAGTCCTGGAATGCACCTTATCATCTCTGGTCAAAAATTTGTCCACGTGGTTTACTGTCCAAATGGAACCAAAAAACCAGAAGATCAGGAAGCATTGAGGAATTTTGGGCATAAAGCTCATTCGTGGTGTGCGTTGCAGGAAATAGAAACTAGTCAAGTTTCCCATGAAGGAACCTCAAGTGAATTGACTTCCTTGTTTGTTGAGGGATGGTGCTTGTCTAATTACCAATTTCAGAAATACCTGAAAACACCCAAGCACCACTCTATCAAGCAACTCTCAGTGCTTGACTCTATGATTTCCAAGCAAGATTTAGAGCGAATCGAAAAATTAACTTCCGCCGTGGAGTGGGCCAGAGACATGGTCAACGAACCACTTTCCTATCTGACTGCTGAGCAATTTGCGAAGGAAATGACCGAAATGGGTAAAACCGTTGGGTTGGATGTGGAGGTTTTCGAAAAGAAAAAAATCGAATCGCTGAAAATGGGCGGTTTGTTGGCAGTAAATAAGGGTAGTGTTGACCCTCCAACTTTCACAATTTTGGAGTGGAAGCCTAAGAATTCCAAAAACAAAAAGCCAATTATTCTGGTTGGTAAAGGAGTGGTATATGACACTGGCGGAATGAGCCTTAAGCCGACTGCGAATTCAATGGACTTCATGAAAAGCGATATGGCGGGAGCCGCAGCCATGGCAGGAACCATGATGGCAGTAGCTTCTTTGGAAATTCCAGCACACGTCATTGCCTTGATTCCGGCCTCAGATAACCGTCCCGGAGGAAATGCATACGTGCCAGGCGACATCATCACCATGTTTGACGGCACTACTGTGGAAGTCCTTAATACAGATGCTGAGGGAAGATTGCTATTGGCCGATGCCCTTGCCTATGCAAAAAAGTACAATCCGGAACTAGTGATTGACGCAGCCACTTTGACTGGGGCAGCTACTCGGGCAGTTGGCACATTTGCAAGTGCCGTTATGGGAACGGCTTCAAGAAAGACATTTGAGCAACTAAACAAAAGTGGTGATTTGACCTATGAGCGGATCATCGAATTTCCTCTTTGGGATATTTATGGTGAAGAATTGAAATCTGGAATCGCTGATTTGAAAAATCTTGGAGGACCTTATGCGGGCCAAATAACAGCGGGGAAATTCCTACAGCATTTCACAGACTATCCTTGGATACATATAGACATCGCGGGACCAAGTTTCTTGCATGCACCTCAGACTTACAGACCGCTTGGAGGCACTGGTGTAGGCGTTCGTTTATTGACTCACTTTATTCAAAATTCGATTAAATCATGACGAGTTCAATTGAATATATAAAAGTTGGAATGACAATTGGAGATCCAAATGGAATTGGCATTGAAACCATCATCAAGGTGTTTCTTGACACTCGGATGTTTGAACATATAACACCTGTCATCTATGGCAATGCCGAATTGATAAAAGCACACTTGAAAAATCTAGACATCCCAGATTTTCGCCATGAAATCATATCTGATGCGGCTGATTCTCATCCTAAAGTTTGCAATATCATCAACGTATGGGAAGAGCACTTTGAAGTGCAGTTTGGCGAGCCCTCTAAGGAAGCAGGGAAGCTAGCTTTCAAGTCGTTAGAGGCAGCTGTTCAGGATTTGGCATCTAACAAAGTAGATGTATTGGTAACTGCCCCAATAAACAAAGACTCCATCCAAAGTGAGGAATTTAAGTTCCCAGGACATACAGAATACTTGTCAGAAATGTCTAACGTGGAAGACTCTCTCATGTTCTTGGTGAGCTCAAAAATACGTATTGGCGTTGTCACTGGGCATTTACCCTTGAAAGACGTATCTGCCGCTATTAGTGAAGATGCAATTCTCAGAAAGATGCGCATCATGTCTGATAGTTTGAAGCGAGATATGGGCATCACCAAACCGCGAATAGCAGTTTTGGGGCTTAATCCTCATGCTGGCGACAATGGGTTGTTAGGTGCAGAAGAAAAAGAAATCATAGCGCCTGCTATAAAGACTGCAAATGAAGAGGGAATTATGGCTTTTGGGCCATATGGAGCAGATGGTTTTTTCGGAACAGGTCAATACACCAAATTTGACGCTGTTCTTGCCATGTATCATGACCAGGGATTGACACCATTCAAAGCTTTGTTTTTTGATCAGGGTGTGAACTATACAGCAGGTTTACCGATTGTAAGAACCAGTCCAGATCATGGAACGGGTTATGAGATTGCTGGTAAAAACCAAGCATCGTCAGATTCAATGCGAAGTGCCATCTTTTTGGCAGTTGATGTTTATCAAAATCGGAAACTTTTCAAGGAGATAACCGCAAATCCACTGGAAATTAAAAAAACACGTCGAGTAAAATGATTGAGTATGTTTTGTTATTCAATCATTCTTCCTATCTTCGCGCTCCTATTTTCCAAGCATGGATACCTTAAAGGAATATAGAATCCCTTATGTGGGATTGAGCATTGGAAGCCATGCTTACGAGTTTCGGCTCAATGAATCGTTCTTTGCATTGTTTGAGTATTCTGAAATCGAAAAAGGAGAAATTCTTGTTGAGATGACCCTGGAGAAATCTGGTTCGATGATCAATTTGATTTTTCGTCTTTCGGGAAAATCTATTCTCCCATGTGACCGCTGCGGTACTGAGTTAACTGTAGATGTTGATGGAGAAGAGAAGTTGATTGTCAAATTTGGTGATCTAACAGAAACCGTTGAAGACGATGTTTTGGTTCTTGGAACCAATGAACACGAAATCGATATCAGTCAATACTTGTATGAATATGCTCATTTGATGCTTCCAACCAGACGCGTTCATGACACAATTGAAAATTGTGACCCAGACGCTATTGACCAGTTGGAAATTGAAGATGAAAACGATGACAAGAGTGACCCCCGTTGGGACGCATTGAAAGGATTGAAATAAAAAGATACGACCATGGCACATCCTAAAAGGAAGCAGTCAAAGACACGCACGGCGAAACGCCGAACACACTACACAGCAGACACGGCTAACGTGGCAACCTGCCCGACCACAGGTCAACCGCATTTATTCCACCATGCCCATTGGTATGAAGGAAAGCTTTATTACAAAGGAAAAGTAGTGATGGAGAAGGAACAAGCTTAAGCTTGTTTTCTTGCAAATTCGATATTCCAAAGGGAGCGTGTGCTCCCTTTTTTTATGTGTCGGAAAAGTGCTGATATAGGATTCTTTGAAAATCTTAACTTAGCGCGCCCTAAAGGCGCAGAATAAAGCTCAACTAAACCGAACAGATGTCAAAGATTACAGCGGCCATCACTGCGGTGCAGGGATATGTGCCCGACGATATTCTGACCAATGCCGATCTCGAGAAGATGGTTGACACCACCGATGAGTGGATTCGCTCACGAACAGGTATCGAAGAAAGGCACATTCAAAAAGGAGAAGGACTTGGGACCTCAGATTTAGCTGTCCCCGCAGTTCTAGGACTGTGTGAGAAGCGCGGAATTTCTCCTGAAGAAATAGACCTTCTTATCTGTTGTACAGTAACTCCCGACCATATATTTCCCGCAACGGCCAACATCATATGTGATAAAGTTGGAGCCAAAAATGCTTGGGGTTTTGATTTACAGGCAGCATGTTCTGGATTCCTATTTGGGCTTTCCACAGGAACAAAATTCATTGAAACGGGCACCCACAAAAAAGTAGTTGTAGTTGGAGGAGACAAGATGTCTTCGATCATCGATTATGGAGACAGAAGTACGTGTGTCATATTTGGTGACGGGGCTGGAGCTGTGTTGCTTGAACCCAATGAAGACGGGTTTGGAGTGATAGACCATATTCTCAAAAGCGACGGATCTGGCAAACAATATTTGCATCAAAAAGCTGGTGGTTCAGTGAAGCCTGCCAGCCATGAAACTATAGACAAAAAAGAACATTACGTTTTTCAGGATGGACAACCAGTTTTCAAAGCCGCAGTAATAAATATGGCTGGGGTTTCTGCTGAAATCATGGAAAGAAACAACCTTGAAAGCGAAGATGTTGCTTGGTTAGTTCCACATCAAGCTAATCTGCGTATTATTAACGCCACAGCCAGAAGAATGGGGTTGAGCAATGAGAAAGTGATGATTAACATCCAGCGTTTTGGCAATACCACAGCGGGCACTATTCCTTTGTGCTTGTGGGAATGGGAGAACAAGTTGAAAAAGGGAGACAATATAATTCTTGCCTCATTTGGAGGAGGCTTTACTTGGGGTGCTGTCTATGTGAAATGGGCTTATGACACTAATTGAGTAGATTGAATTGCAATTTCTTAACTTTCGCACATAAAATAATCACGCATGAACCTGACCGAGATTCAAGACCTGATCAAATTCGTTTCCAAAGCAGGAGTTACGGAAGTGGAGATAGAACGAAAAGATTTTAAAATTACCATCAAATCTGATCCGGCTGGAAAGCGCAGAGGAAGGGGTGTGGATGCAACAGGGATGCAACATATGCCAATGGCCATGCCAAGCATGCAACAAATGCCTGCTGTTCAAATGCAAATGCCCGCAGCACCGGTTCCAGCTCAACCAGCAGCTCCCGCTGCTGAAGCAAAAGCTGAAGACAATCCAAAATACATTGAAATAAAGTCCCCAATGATTGGGACGTTCTATCGTAGGCCTACACCAGATAAACCATGCTTCATGGAAGTTGGAGACACCATCAAATCAGGTGATGTCATTTGTATTATTGAAGCGATGAAGCTTTTCAATGAGATAGAGGCAGAATTCAGTGGTAAAATTATCAAGGTATTGGTAGATGAGAATACTCCAGTAGAATATGATCAGCCATTGTTCTTGGTAGATCCTTCTTAATCTTCACCTATAAAGCATAAGCTCAATGTTTAACAAGATATTGATTGCTAACCGGGGTGAAATTGCACTTCGCGTTATTCGTACATGCAAAGAAATGGGCATACAAACAGTAGCAGTTTATTCCACTGCTGATGCTGATAGCCTTCATGTGAGATTTGCAGATGAGGCTGTATGTATTGGCCCACCTAGTAGTTCTGAATCATATTTACGCATTCCAAACATTATAGCTGCGGCAGAGATCACTAATTCAGACGCGATCCACCCCGGATATGGCTTTCTTTCAGAGAATGCTCAATTCTCAAAAGTGTGTCAGGAGAACAAAATCAAGTTCATTGGTGCAAGCCCTGAAATGATTGAGGCAATGGGCGATAAAGCCTCTGCCAAAACCACAATGAAGAATGCAGGTGTTCCTACTATTCCAGGGTCTGAGGGTATTCTTGAGGATTTTGAAGACGCCAGAAAGGTTGCTGGTCAAATCAAATACCCTATCATGCTTAAAGCTACTGCCGGTGGTGGTGGAAAAGGGATGAAGATGTGCCGCAATGACGAAGAATTAGAAGATGCTTGGCAAACTACCAGAAGAGAAGCCAGTGCAGCTTTTGGAAATGACGGAATGTATATGGAGAAGTTCATTGAAGAACCTCGCCATATCGAAATTCAAATTGCAGGCGACAAGTCTGGAAAGGCCTGTCACCTATCTGAAAGAGACTGTTCTATTCAACGTCGCCATCAGAAATTGGTAGAGGAAACTCCTTCTCCTTTTATGACTGATGAGCTGCGTGAACAGATGGGCCAAGCCGCTATCAAAGCCGCAGAAGCAGTGAAGTATGAAGGTGTGGGAACAGTGGAATTTCTTGTAGATAAGAACCGCGATTTCTATTTCATGGAAATGAACACCCGAATCCAAGTTGAGCATACCATTACTGAAGAAGTGATCAATTATGATTTGGTAAAAGAGCAAATCAAATTGGCAGCCGGACAACCGATTTCAGGAAGGAACTATTACCCGAAGATGCATGCGATTCAATGTCGAATCAATGCAGAGGATCCCGCAAAAGGCTTCATCCCCAGTCCAGGGGTGATTACGGATTATCATGCCCCAGGCGGACATGGAATTCGAGTAGATACGCACGTATACTCAGGATATCGCATTCCTCCTTTTTATGACAGTATGATCTCAAAGCTTATCGCTGTTGCCCAAACACGGGAGGAAGCCATTCGAAAAATGCAGCGTGCTCTTGATGAATACATCATTGAAGGAATCAAAACAACTATTCCTTTCCATCAGAAACTGATGCGCGACGAGCGTTTTCAGTCTGGGAACTTCACCACGGCATTTATGGATGATTTCGAATATTAGACCGGAGCTAGGTCTAATCACCTAGGACTATTTCCCTAATTTTTTGAGTATCGCAGTTGTGGAATAACCCTCTACTAAGGGGATTGATGTGACCTCACCTCCCCATGTTTTCACTTCTTTAGAACCCACCATGTATGTTGGATCGTTGACATCGGTGCAGTCCGGATTGTAATCCCCCCCTTTTACTAGAACGTCGGGCTTTAGAACTTTGATAAGTTCTAGAGGAGTATCTTCTTCAAAGACCACTGTTAAATCAACCGGGACAAGTGCCTCAAGAAGGATCATTCTGGCGTGTTGGGGATTTATTGGTCGGTTTGGCGCCTTGTTAAGACGTCTGACACTCTCATCGGCGTTTACGCCAACCACTAACCTACTTCCAAGCTCTTTTGCTGCTAATAGATACGTCACATGACCTACATGGAGAATGTCAAAGACTCCATTCGTAAAAACCACTTTTTCACCGTTAGCCCTCCAGTTTGCGACCTGCTTACTGGCTTCTTCTAGTGATCTGGCAGATCCCATCATGACGTTTGCAATTTTTTATCACGCTTGAACTTGAAGTATAAGAGGGCGATGTAAGCTGCCGTACCTCCAAGGATCATCATGCCTGTTTGGGTTAGCCACACCACATTGGCTGCGGCAAATCCCAGGTCGCCATCTAGGCCCAGTGCTTTGAAACCTAGATGCACTGCCCATTGGTAAGAGCCGATGCCACCTGGAGCAGGCAAGACCATTCCAAATCCACCTGCAACCATTATAAAAAGGCTCTTGAAAACACCTATTCCTCCGAGGGCTTTTATGCTTAAGAACACCACATATGTCATGCAGAAATACATTGTCCATATAAAAAAGGTGTGGGCAATAAACATCCCTTTCCTGCGCATTTTACGAACGCTTTTCAGCCCGTCTAAGACCCCCACAAGGAATCCTTTGGCTTTTTTAGCGATAGCAGTGCGTCCTATTATTTTTCTTAGAAGGAAAAGCAAGATGGCTCCTACTACTAGGCCAATTAATATAATTGACGTCATTGACCAGCCGCCCGACCCTCCAGCACCACCACTGAAACTTGCTTGGCCCATGAGGGTGATGAAGGCATCCAAATTGCTAAGAATTGCGATTGCCATGAATGAAAACAACATGACAAAGTCTACTACCCTTTCGCTAATTACAGTTCCAAAAAGTTTGTCGATGGGAATATTGTCTGTTTGATTGAGTACAGCACAGCGCGCGAGCTCTCCAGATCGAGGTACAAAAGTATTGGCGAAATAAGCAAAGGCCACGGCATGGATACTGTGCCATCTTTTAGGTTTATAACCAAGTGGTTCAAGAAGAATTAACCATCGTAAACCTCGGCTCACAATTGCCAAGTACCCCATAATAAATGAAGCAACTATCCCCGGCCAAGCCGCACTTTTCATATCAATAATGAGCTGGTCCTTATCTTCCACGCTATTCATTGCGAGGTAAAAAAGCAGCACACCTATTCCCAAAAAGAGAATATAAGAAATTGCGTTTTTAAGCTTTTTGTTCAAATTATTTCAATTGATTGGTAGCCGTCTCAGGGAACACCACAACC
>CAZKMC010000021.1:16277-19253 GCA_964553485.1 uncultured Comamonadaceae bacterium | reverse complement strand
CAATAACGAGTGAAACGATTAAGTTTCTCGACCGTCAGTTTATTGAGAATGACATCGTGAACTTGGCAAAATCTGGACGTGAGTTTTTTGGTGAGATCTTCGATATAGCTCCTCTTACAATTCAGTACAGTTTCCCGTTTACCAATTTACTTGCAGAAGAAGCTCGTATTGACGCTTCAGTGGTTGCTCGTTCCATGAGTGTAGCAAGCGATTTCGATTTACTGAGTTTCGATCAGACACTCAACCTTTCTCCCACTTATACTTCAGATGGAACCACTGCCAACGTTGCCAACATCGCCACCAGCTCTATGAATTTAGTGCCCAATGCCGGCAATTCTTTTTCGGCGCAATTGACGTTTACAAAAGCGGTTCCCGATGCTACAGGTTGGTTGGACTATCTCCGTGTGAATGCCTGGAGAGGATTGCAACAAAATGGGGCGCAAATGCATTTTAGAAATCCATCTTTTATAGCTGATGGAGGGGTAACTCGGTTTTTGATTGGAAGCGCAAGTCAGATAAGAGCGGTTTGGGATGTGACGGATCCTGTAAATGTGAGAAGGATGCAAGTAAGCCCCATAGATGGGGACCCGGCCAATTTGGAAATGATAGCAGAAAGTAATGAGCTGCATGAATACATCTCATTTTCTGATTTCAACTACCTCACGCCTAAACCGAACGGGAGAGTTGAAAATCAAAACCTTCACTCCATGAATGATGTGGACATGGTAATTTTAAGTAGCCCGTTATTTCTCACTGCGGCTGAAGAATTGATGGAGATTCACAGTGCGGAAGGATTGGAAATTAAGATTGTGACCCCTAGACAAGTTTACAACGAGTTTAGCTCAGGCAATCCCGATGTGACTGCCATCAAGATGATGATGAAGATGCTTTATGACCGGGCAGATGGCAACCCTGATTTAAGGCCAAAATACCTACAGATAATAGGGGACGGAACTTTCATGAACAAGCTGAGCTCAGACAACTCGTCTTATGTGATTACATATCAGTCTGGCAACAGTATTTCTCCAACTAGCAGCTATGTGAGTGATGATTACTACGCATTTTTGGATGATTCTACCAGCGAGGCGCTAGGTGATGCCATGGACATAGGCGTTGGAAGAATTCCGTGTGAAGACCTTGAGCAAGCCAAAGGATACGTCAACAAAGTAAAGAGATACCTCAGTGGAAATACTTCTTCAGATGGCGGGGCCTATTGCCTGGGAGATCAGGAAGGTTCACCCTACGGTTCATGGAGGAATATCATTTGTTTGGTTTCTGATGACATGGACGGAAATGGTGGTCCCACCGAGTCCATTCACATGAGTAATTCAGATGAACATGCAAATACTATCTATTCAGAGCACAATGATTTTGACGTGGTGAAGCTTTATATGGACGCCTATCAGCAGGTTTCGACACCAGGTGGAGAGAGATACCCAGATGGAGCAGAGGCGATCAATCAGCGCGTTCAAAATGGGGCGTTGATAGTAAATTATATTGGCCATGGGGGTGAGAGGGGCTTTGCGCATGAGCGGATCCTAAATATTCCCACTATTCAGTCCTGGACCAACATCAATCGATTGCCGGTGTTTATGACTGCAACTTGTGAATTGGCGCGATTTGATGATCCTGAATTCAGATCTGCCGGTGAGTTGATTGTTATGAACCCGAATGGAGGTGCAATTGCGATGCTCACCACCACTAGAATAGTTTTCAGCGGGTCTAACCAGCAGCTAAACAGGGCCTTTTTCGACATTGCATTGGAACATGAATCACTTCCGGATCTCACACTAGGATTCATTGCCATGACCACTAAAAATGACCCTCAGGTGAGTCCTTCAAGCAACAAAAGAAATTTCAGTCTCTTAGGAGATGTGGCACTCCAAATGAGCTATCCTGAAAAACAAGTGTTCACTACACATGTGAATGGTGTGGACATTACCCAAGAAGTTGACACTCTTCGTTCGTTGCAACAAGTAACTATCGAGGGATATGTTGGAGATGGAGTAGGGGAAGTGCTGACAGGGTTTAATGGATTTGTATATCCAACTGTATACGACAAGAAATCTGAAGTGACCACATTGAACAATGACGGAGCAAACAACAGTTTTCAATTCGAGGTGTTCAAGAACATTATATATAAAGGAAAAGCAAGTGTGGTGAATGGAATGTTCAGTTACTCGTTCATCATTCCGAGAGACATAGCTTACAATTTCGGAACCGGAAGAATCTCCTATTATGCGGTCTCTGGTGATCTTGACGCCAATGGTTTCTCTGAAGATTTTGTCATTGGTGGGGCGTTGGAAGGAGCGGAACTCAATACAGTTGGCCCCGAAATACACCTCTACTTGAATGATTCTTCATTTGTTTTCGGAGGATTAACAGATGAAGACCCTTTCATTTTTGCAAAGCTTTATGATGAAAATGGAATCAATACGGTGGGGAATGGTATTGGGCACGATATCAAAGCCACCTTGGATGGAAATACCGGTGATCCTATCATTCTCAATGATTTTTATGAATCCGATTTGGATACATACCAGAGTGGCGAAGTACGTTACCAGATTAATCAGTTGTCAGAGGGTACACACAACTTAACTCTGAAAGTTTGGGACGTTCATAACAATTCAGCCGAATCCTACACAGAATTCGTGGTAGCTGAATCAACCGAACTAGCCTTGGACCACGTATTAAACTATCCAAACCCGTTCACCACACGAACAGAGTTTTTCTTTGAGCACAATCAGGCATGTGAATTTCTAGATGTTGAAATTCAAGTGTTTACAGTCTCAGGAAAGTTGGTGAAGACCATGAAAAACATTGTGCAAACAGACGGATTCAGAAGTGATGGCGTTGTTTGGGATGGAAAGGATGACTTTGGAGATAATATTGGGAAGGGAGTTTACGTTTACAGAGTCCGTGTGACTACACCAGAAGGTGCAAGTGCCGAACAATTTGAACGACTCGTTATATTAA
>CAZKMC010000021.1:0-16267 GCA_964553485.1 uncultured Comamonadaceae bacterium | reverse complement strand
TAAGATAGAAAACCTTTTTGCGCTTATTGCGTATATTTGCACACTTCAAAATGACAAAGAGAATGTCTACAATTAGATTGGCCCTGTCTGGAGCACTGATTCTTTTTTCAGTGATCACCTTTGGACAACTTAATACTCAGTCAGAACGCGCCCAGCAGGTTCAGCTGAATACAATTACCACTGCTGTACCATTTTTGATGATTGCCCCTGATTCACGTTCAGGTGGAATTGGAGATGCAGGTGTAGCTCTTTCCCCAGATGCAAGTAGCATTCACTGGAATCCGGCAAAAATGAGTTTTTCAGAAAAAGATTTTGAAATTCAGATGTCATATTCTCCTTGGTTAAGAGCTTTGGTAGATGATATGAACTTGGCTTATATCAGTGGGTATAGAAAACTCAACAAAAATCAAACTGTTGGAGGTGCCCTTAGATTCTTCTCTTTGGGAAGTATCACTTTTACAGATGAAAATGCCAACGCAATTAGAGACTTTAAACCAGCTGAATTTAGCTTGGACATCGCGTTTTCTCAAAAATTGAGCGAGCGTTTTTCAGGAGGGATTGGTGCAAGATTTATCAATTCTAACTTGACAGGCTCAATGACCATTCAAGGAGCTAATTCAAGACCTGGAAGAGCAGTTGGTGTGGATGTAGGAGCGTTCTATACAAATGATGATGTGAAGCTGGGAGATAAAGACGCAATCTGGAATTGGGGAATTAATATTTCCAACATTGGCTCTAAGATGAGCTATACAGAAACAGCTGATCGTGATTTTATTCCGGCCAACCTTAAAATTGGTACGGCATTGACTTTGGAAATGGATGAGTTCAATGAGCTTACATTCACTTTGGATGCCAACAAATTGTTAGTTCCAACGTCACCAACCTATTATAATGAGGAAATCGTAAGTGGTTTTGATCCAGATGTAGGTACGGCAACTGCGATGCTTCAGTCGTTTTATGACGCTCCAGGAGAAGTTACTGTAGACGATAGCGGAAATGTATTAATTCAGCCGGGCAGTATCTTCAGAGAGGAAATGCGCGAAATCAACCTTGGTGGTGGATTTGAATATTGGTATGACAAGCAGTTTGCTTTCAGAGGAGGATATTTCTACGAGCATTATTCAAAAGGAGACAGACAATTCATCACGTTAGGTGCTGGGCTAAAATACACTGTCTTTGCAATCGACATGTCTTATTTGATTTCGACCACGCAACAAAATCCTTTGGCCAATACATTGCGCTTTACGCTTCGCCTTGAATTTGATGACTTAAGCGCAGCCACTAAAAGTGAAGGATAATAAAGCTTTCCCATTTCGAATTGGATACGGATATGATGTCCACCGCCTTGAAGAAGGATATGATCTTTGGCTAGGTGGAATCAAAGTGCCGCATGAAGTTGGTGCAGTTGGGCATTCAGATGCCGACGTACTCTTACATGTGATCTGTGACGCAATATTGGGTGCAGCTGCACTTCGTGATATAGGCTTTCATTTCCCAGATACAGATCCCGCATACAAAGGAATAGACAGTAAAAAACTCCTGGCGAGAACCATGGAGATCCTTAGAGAGTCTGGTCATGAATTGGGCAACATAGACGCTACAATTTGCCTTCAGCGCCCAAAAATTCAAAAGTACATTCCAGAAATGACTGCATGCATTGCAGAAGTAGCTGGTGTAGAGGGTTCACAGATTTCTGTGAAAGCCACCACCACTGAAAAATTAGGATTTGTGGGCAAAGAAAATGGTATCAGCGCCCATGCTGTTGTCCTGGTTTACAAGGCTTAATCTGAAGACCTGTCTGATTCATGTTCTTCGTAATGTGACAGCTGATCGTCTTCGTAGAAATAGATCTTCAATAAAGCAGTATCCCTCAAAAAATCGATTCGACCAATTTCAACGCGGTTGATCTTGATTCCTGTGCGCTCTTCCAAGTCTTTTTCCAATGCTTCACGCCTTCCGGATTTAATCAATTCAATGTTCTCATAAAGAACAATTTTGGAAGATTCATGACGGAGTAGGTATACTTTTTCCAGGCTGTAAGTCACAAGTAATATGGCACCATTTGCCAGAAGCATTTCAGCATAAGAAATCTTTTTGTTGATCAAAGCGTTCATCACACTTATTCCGATCACAATAAACAGATAAGTCATTTCCTTAATAGGAATTGGATCTGTGCGGTATCTGATGATTCCAAAAATGGCAAATAGTCCAAGTGCAAAGGCAAGGTCAAGCTTTACATCTTCCAGCAAGAAACACAACAAAAATACAGTCAGCGAAATAAGTATGTAGGTGAACAGAAAGTCCTTTCGCCTAGCAACCGGATAATAAATTAGTCTTACCAATATTATGATAATCAGCAAGTTGAATCCTGCTCGAAGAAACATTTTAAAAAAGTCGTCGGCAGAAAACAACTCCATCCCAAGAAACCTGAATTCATCGTCCGAAACAACATCCTCTTCCGCATTTTCATCAGCTGTACTTTGATTTTGTAAAGTTTCAACTAGGCTAGTTCTCGTTTCTTCTTCTTGCGCAAGCACGAGGACAGGTGCAAAGAAGTTCAAACAAATCAACGTAAAGGCGAGTAAAAATTTCGGATTCATATAGTAAGGCTTTGTGTTCTTTAGGCTGCTGACTGATCACTAATTTTAGCGATTCGCTTCAACTTTTCTTTGATGAGGTTCTTTTTAACGTCTGTTTCCATGAGGGCAATACCCAAACAATATTTGCTCACTCTTTCTGGCCGAATGTGTTTGTCTTTTAACAACTTGGCAAATGTACTACACCTATTGAAATCTTCCTGCTTGAGCTCAGCGATCACAATTTCAGGCAGTTCTGCTAATTCTCCATTCTGATCAAAACCCAGATTGATGTCAAAAGTTAGTCGTTCGGGTTCATTTTTGTTTACCAATGTGATTCTGTCAAAACGATTCATAATCTTCGACTCATAAGACCCTTTTAGGCCTGTCATCTCTGCAATGAAATATTTGTCGTTCTCACTCAGTTCAGCGTCAATCTGAGGAATTACTTTTCTGTGTTTTAAAGTGCGGCCTTTGTTGTTTTTGAATTTAACTTCCAGAAATGACAAATCGCTGTCTACGTATTTTCGCATCCTGATTTTATAGCGATTCTTTTTTCCACGCTGATGCAAGTCATAGAATTCAAATTCAGGAGTATCGTAATACAGCGTTTCGTATTTGGAAATTCGATTTCCCTCAACCGATAGCGTGCGGTAATTCGCTTGCAATTCCGGAATGATTCGATAGAATTCTGACTTGCTCAAAAGAAATTTGGTGTCAGTTCGGTCCATTAGCTCAACCGCATCCATTTCTTCCAAACTAATGGGCTCAAAACCGTTCAGTATATCTGATAAATTCTCCAAGGCGACGATAAAAGTAGCATATTTAGCCTCCTTCTTGACAAATTATAGACGAATTGATGGGACCTATGGAAAAGGCGCAAATTGAATTTACATATCATATATATCAAAGCAGCGATGACCTTGATGAAAATCAACGTTTGTTACTGAAAAAAGCTCGTGGAAAATTGTTGAACGCCTATGCGCCATATTCTGAGTTCAGAGTGGCAGCGGCAATTGAGCTTGCTAATGGAGAACTGGTATTTGGTACAAACCAAGAAAATGCAGCATACCCTTCCGGGCTTTGTGCTGAGAGAGTGGCTATTTTTGCAGCGAAAAGTAATTTCCCTGATGAACGAATTGTTCGAATGGCAATCACTGCTCAAGGGCATCATGAAATATTAGTTCCGATTCCACCGTGCGGAGCCTGCAGACAGGTTATGCTTGAATTTGAGTTGAACCAATATGAACCCATCGAACTTATTCTGGCAGGCACTAAGGGTAAAATATACACCTTGTCAAATGTAAAAGGACTTTTGCCTCTTTATTTCTCTCATCTGGACCTCAAAAAAGGCGTCTAAAAAACGGTCTTTCGACTTACGTGTTCTATATTTGTGAGTTAAATAAGTTTTGAAGCATTTAAGCATGGCAACATCAACCCCAAACAAGCGCAAGACAACTAGTTCAAAAACTAGTAATAAGCCTACTGAATCACGCTTCACGAAAGCCACCTATACTAAGTGGTATCGTGACATGCTGCTGATGCGCAAATTTGAAGAGAAATGTGGCCAGCTTTATATTCAGCAGAAGTTTGGTGGATTTTGCCATTTGTACATTGGACAAGAAGCTGTACTAGCAGGAATGACTGAAGCATTGAGGCCTACTGATCGAGTCATTACTGCTTATAGAGATCATGCCCATCCAATCGCATTGGGCATGCACCCTAAATACGTGATGGCAGAGTTGTATGGCAAAGTCACAGGTTGTTCTAAAGGAAAAGGAGGATCCATGCACATGTTCGATAAAGAACGCAATCTATTTGGTGGACATGGTATTGTTGGTGCTCAAATCCCACTGGGAGCAGGCATAGCATTTGCTGATAAATATAAAGGCAATGACAATGTGAGTGTCTGTTTTTTCGGAGACGGTGCTTCTAGACAAGGAGCTCTGCACGAAACCTTCAACATGGCAATGACATGGAAATTACCTGTTATTTTCATCATTGAAAACAACAATTACGCAATGGGAACTTCTGTAAAAAGAACTTCCAACGTAACTGACTTGAGCAAACTTGGATTGAGTTATGACATGCCTTCAGAAGTAGTTGACGGGATGAGTCCTGAGTCTGTATGTGAGGCATTGGCAAGAGCAGCAGAAAGAGGCAGAAAAGGCGACGGTCCTACACTTCTGGACGTTCAAACGTACAGATACAAAGGACACTCGATGTCAGATCCTCAGAAATACCGCACCAAGGAAGAAGTAAGTGAATTTCAAGATCGTGACCCAATTAAGTATGTGTTGGAGACAATCAAATCCAACAAATGGCTAAATGAGAAAGAAATCAAGGCTATCCAGGATGAAGTCAAAGCGTTGGTAGAAGAGTCGGTGCAGTTTGCAGAAGAGTCGCCATATCCTGAAGCACATGAATTGTATGAGGATGTCTATACCCAGACAGATTATCCTTTTGTAAAAGACTAATAACACCACCTAAATTTCCCACACCATCATGGCTGAAATTGTACGCATGCCGAAATTGAGTGATACCATGACTGAAGGAGTGGTAGCAGAATGGCACAAAAAAGTAGGAGATCAAGTTGAATCTGGAGAGCTATTGGCAGAGATTGAAACTGACAAGGCCACCATGGAATTTGAGTCTTTCCAAGATGGCGTTTTGCTTCACATTGGAGTGCAAAAAGGTGGTTCAGCGGCTGTAGACAGCATTTTGTGCGTCTTAGGTGAAAAGGGAGAAGACATCGAAGCTTTATTGGCAGAGGCAAAGAGCGCCACCGAAGAAGCTCCGAAAAAAGAGGCTGCAAAACCTAATGTTGAAAAGGCTGCGCCTGTTGCTGCGGAATCAAAACAACAACAGCCGGTTGCTGTTGCAGCCCCCCCAACTAATACCAATGGAAGAGTAAAAGCAAGTCCGTTGGCTAGGAAAATTGCTGAAGACAAAGGAATTAACATCCAATCTGTTGCCGGTTCTGGTGATGGTGGGCGTATAATCAAAAGAGACATAGAAAATTACTCTCCAGCGGCACATGGCGTTGGAATGGCAGCTGGACAAGAAAGCTATCATGAAGTAGCGGTAAGTCAAATGCGTAAAACCATTGCCCGCAGATTGAGTGAAAGCAAATTTAGTGCTCCACATTTTTACCTGACCATTTCTATTGATATGGACGAGGCGATTCGGGCTAGAAAGGCTGTCAATGATAGAGGGGATGTAAAAATCTCATTCAATGACATGGTAATTAGGGCAGCAGCATCAGCCTTGAAGAAACACCCAGCCGTCAATGCTTCTTGGATGGAGGATAAGATCCGTTATAATGAGCATGTTCACATAGGAGTTGCCGTTGCCGTAGAAGATGGATTGCTCGTTCCTGTTGTTCGTTTTGCAAATAGCAAGCCGATGTCGGTCATCAATGCAGAAGTAAAAGATTTTGCAGAAAAAGCCCGCAACAAAAAACTACAGCCACAGGATTGGGAAGGAAACACCTTCACCATCTCAAATTTGGGAATGTTCGGGATTGAAGAGTTCACGGCAATCATCAATACACCTGATGCATGCATCATGGCTGTGGGCGGCATCAGTCAGGTTCCTGTTGTTAAGAATGGACAAGTAGTGCCAGGAAACGTGATGAAAGTCACTTTGAGCTGTGATCACCGTGTGGTTGATGGAGCGCTAGGTGCCGCTTTCTTGCAAACATTCAAAGCAATGTTGGAGAATCCAGTTTTGATGCTGGTATAACATTGATGAATTTCAATATCACATTTGTAAAACAGTGCCCTACTTCTCAATGAGGAATACTATTTTAGTGGCATGCAGGAGTTGCCACAATTAAAGTCAATAGAATTCCTTCCAGGGGTTGGCCCCGTTAAGGCCAAGGTACTTGCATCTGAATTGCACATCTATACTTTTCAGGATCTTCTTGATTATTTCCCTTTTCGATATGTAGACAAATCGAAGTTCTATCAAGTCCGAGAAATCGTGTCTGATACTGCTTTTGTCCAGCTAAAAGGGAATTTGATCAAAGTCAATGAGATGGGCTCAGGCAGAAGTCTAAGACTCACAGCAATATTTGAAGACCGTACCGGACAAATCGAACTTATTTGGTTCAAAGGCATACGATGGATCAAGCCCACTTTGAAGTACAACCAGACTTATATAGTCTTTGGTAAACCCAGTTTGTTCAATGGAAAATGGAACATTGCACACCCGGAAATGGAACTTGAATCAAGTGCCAGAATAAAACTAGGGTCCAATTTCAAACCAGTATACAACACTTCTGAAAAACTAAGTTCAAAAGGTTTACATAGTAATGGCATTGCAAAGCTGACGCAAAATCTCTTACCTCAAATTAAGGGTGCAATTCCTGAAACAATGCCGAAATGGATGCTCGATAAATTTCAGTTTCCAGATCGTGAGTCATCCTACATGTCCATACATGCCCCTGTCAATGCAGAGGATCAGGTAAAAGCTCTTAATCGATTCAAATTTGAGGAGCTTTTGTATCTGCAGTTGATTTTATACAAGCAAAAAATCAATCAAACTACTAGAACTCCAGGAGTCAGGTTTGCAAAAGTTGGACAACTATTCAATGCGTTTTATGAAGAGCATTTGGCATTTGACCTCACTGAAGCTCAGAAAAGAGTAGTGAAGGAAATCAGGGCAGATCTGAATGCGGGTTACCACATGAATCGCTTGTTGCAAGGAGATGTAGGGAGCGGGAAAACGATTGTGGCAGTATTGTCAGCATTACTAGCCATTGACAATGGCTTTCAGGTTTGCCTCATGGCACCAACGGAGATCCTTGCTCAACAACATTTAGAAACGTTTACGGAACTATTGTCCAAACTAGAAGTCAAGGTAGCCTTGCTTACAGGTTCTGTGAAAAAATCAAACAGAACCCCCATCCATGAGGGTCTTGAGTCTGGGGAAATTGATATTCTAATTGGCACTCACGCGCTGATAGAACCAGGCGTCCAATTTAAAAATTTAGGCATTGCCATTATCGATGAACAGCACCGTTTTGGAGTAGCGCAGCGAGCCAAGCTATGGAAAAAGGCAGTCCTGCCTCCACATATTCTCGTTATGACCGCTACCCCAATTCCTAGAACTCTTGCCATGACGGTTTACGGCGATTTGGACGTGAGCGTGATTGACGAACTACCTCCGGGAAGAAAAGAAGTAAAGACGGTTCATCGAACAGATGCCAACAGGCTAAATGTTTTTGCTTTCTTGAAGCAGGAAATCGAAAAGGGCCGGCAAATCTATATTGTTTATCCCCTCATTGAAGAAAGCGCTACTCTGGACTACAAGGACTTGATGGACGGGTATGAGAGTATTTCAAGATCCTTCCCGCCACCTCATTTCCAGATTGGAATTGTTCATGGAAGAATGAAGCCGGAAGACAAAGACTATGAAATGCGGCGTTTTGCAAAGGGCGAAACCAATATTCTTGTCGCTACAACTGTCATCGAGGTTGGTGTGAACATACCTAATTCGAGTGTAATGGTAATAGAGAGCACTGAACGCTTCGGCCTTTCACAATTACACCAACTAAGGGGACGAGTTGGAAGAGGAGCTGATCAGAGTTATTGCATTTTAATGAGTGGAGAGCAAGTTTCTCAAGATGCCCAAACCCGAATCCAAACTATGTGCAGAACTACGGATGGATTTGAAATAGCTGAAGTCGATTTAAACTTGAGAGGCCCTGGAGATATCATGGGTACACAACAAAGTGGTATCACAGATTTGAGGGTTGCAGACCTTACAAAAGACCAGGAGATACTCAAAACCGCTAGGTATACCGCAAGGGACATTCTTGAGAAAGATCCAGATTTAGAATTGACAGAAAATCAACTTATAAAAAAGAACCTGGCCCTTGCTTTAAAAAGTAGGCCCAACTGGAGTAAGATTTCTTAATTATTCAAGCTCATAGCAGAGAACAGTGCCATTTCCTGCAGTTGTCAATAACTCTAACTTCCCGTCATTGTCAGCGTCTCTTAGTGAAGGCAATGTTTTTCCTTGAATAGGAAATCCATTCCTTTCTGTCCCCTCTTGGCTAACGATAGTAACCAAAGACAAACTTGAACTCACAAGCCCTATTTGTTTTCCTCCATCAAATCGATAAATCGCTGGGGCGATGTCTGGCTCAAAGGCATTTGCGCTTTGCATAAACTTCTGGCCGGAGGAGTCGAAAATAGAAAGGTCTTTCCCATCAATCACCAGCATGTCCCCAACTCGGTCGTTGTCTAAATCTTCTATCAATATGAATTGTCCATTGGCAAGTCCAGACATTTTGCCTTTACTTCCGTTTCCAAAGGTTTTGTCTAAAATCTGACCGTTGGAGTCAGCAAAAATAACTCTGCTTGTTGCAATGTCATTCGTCATCTCAAATTGAATGTCAATCAGATCGCCAGGGATTTTTAAGTCAGAAGTATAACGAGGTTGACCGTTTCTCTTCAGAAGCTCAATGGTGCCATCTTCAGAGAGAGTAAAAATATAATCACGTGCCCCTGCTTTCAGGTGCTTCAACATCTTTATTTTTGAGCTGGACTTGCTGTACTTCCAGCCATTTGTGGCCTTTCCTTCCTTCTGGTAATTGTGGATCTGTCCGTCGTCAGTGGCAATCAAAAAGCGATAATCACGGTTGTCATCGTAATCGAATATAGCCATCGGAGTGTGAGATGCTGAGTTCAATTGAATTGGGAATCCTTCAATCTGTCTGCCCTTTACATCCAAACAATGAATGGCATCCTCGGTGTTGAATATGATTTGAACCTTACCGTTTTTATATAAATCTATTTCCTGAGGCTTCGATACGATTGGGCTACTTAAATTAAGACTCCAACGCGCCACTCCTCGCGCGTCTAGCGCAAACAAAGACTCCTTAGAAATAACGAGGGCATAATATTCTCCAGATCTATGATCACGAATCCAAAGTGCGTCGTCTATTTCTCCCGCAATCTGCTGTTGCCATTCAATGTTTGGGCCTTTTACAGCAAGAGAATCACTCTCCAAACGCCATCTAAAATAAGTGTGATTATTTTCTGGATATGCCGTAAAGTGCATGTTTTCAGCTAATTTTGTCCAAGCTGCGCCGTGGTTTTCCCAGTAAGATTTCCATGCCCCTTTCAATTGACCACCAAAATATGAAAGCGAAGAATTCGCATAAATCTGGGGTTTTCCAATTGCTAATTCCGCATGCATAAAAGGGTTTGGCTGTCGCCGATGAGAGTATGCCAGGTAGTTCTCAAGGGCCTGTTGAGACTCACAAAGCACCACCCATTCACCAAGAATCATTGCTCTGGTAGATGCAATATTATAGGGTGATGGCATGAATGCCTGCCACAGACTGTCAGATTTCCAGTGATACACACCCAAGCCCGATTGACCAAAATCCGAGAGGGTCTGCATTTCATTTTCGAAAAGAATTGAATCGCCAAGGCCAATGACCACGTATGAATGGTTTTCCAATTCAAACTGTGCAATTCCATTGTCTGTCCAACTCAGGCAATGTTCAAACCACCTTTTTCGTGATAATTCATCTCTTGTATAGACCGTCTTGCCAGACCAGTTTTGAACCTGCTCTGCAAAATCCATTGGCGAATTCCATGCCCTTAGTACTATTTGTTCTGCGTTTGTGGGCAGCAATTCCATCATGTTGGATGGGATTGGAGCTGAAGAACTACCACTTAGCCGTTGTTTCTCATCGCTAAAAAAGACCCCGTTTACCTCAACCCCCTGGTTTCTCAGTTTCACATCCATACAAGTCCAATTCGCAAGTTGACTTGACGGTGTAATTTGAGGAGCAAAGTACTCAAGCGGGAATTCTTTGAGGTTTACAATGCAATTCACATCGGCGCTACCTTTACTTCCCCAGGCTTCCATAAACCCCTCGAGATTAATGAGCTTGGGATTTTCAGGGTTGTGGATGAACTGCAGGACCTCTTCAGATGTGCTCAAAAACATCGCGTCATTCTGGATGATTCCCAAACATGGTGGACTGGTTTGAAAGGTAAATGCTGTACCGTTTATGGTGTTCGTTTTCTCTGCTCTCTGAAGAAATAATTGTTCAAATTGATCAATAGCCTGTCTGTCAGAAAGCCCAGTTGGGAGTCCGATGCCCCAAATTAATGCGGGTTCAAGAGAATTTGGTTCTGGTACTACTGCAATAAGCACATCCAGTTCTTTCACCCAAGAATTTGGATGGTTTTCTTGCGGCACCTGTCTGAGTGCAGTCATCCATTGTGAAAGTACGGGGTCGGTTCCGAGCAACTCACGCACATTGGGTTGATTGTCTAATGCATCTAAAAGTGCACCTGGCCGATCAATTCGGAGCAAAGCCAAAGTTTGTGCTGGGAGTTCTTCAAGAGGGTCGCCAAATTTGAGTTCGGCATCGAAACCAAAAAAATAGAGGTAACTGGAAACTCCCGCAAAAGAAAGCAACAGAAGGACAAGCAGAAGTCGTTGAGTGTAGCGCCACATGATGTTCAAAATTAGGGCGCTCATTCACAAGGATGAGAGGATTAATAAATTCCTGTGAACAGGAGGGTGTGAAAGAAATTAGTCTTTCAATAAATTTCTTGAGATCACAATTTTTTGAACCTCGCTGGTACCCTCATAGATCTGAGTGATTTTTGCATCGCGCATCAATCTTTCTACGTGATATTCCTTTACAAAACCATAGCCCCCGTGAATCTGAACTGCTTCTACAGTATGTCTCATGGCTACTGTTGAGGAGAACAACTTTGCCATCGAAGAAGCTTGGTCATAATCCTGGTTGTTGTCTTTCAACCAAGCTGCTTTTAAACAAAGTAATCTGGCTGCTTCTATTTCAGTGGCCATATCAGCAAGTTTAAAGGCAATGGCCTGATGCTTGGAAATTTCTTTTCCAAAAGCTTTACGCTCTTTAGAATAAGCGAGAGCCAGTTCCATTGCGCCCGATGCAATTCCTAATGCTTGAGAAGCGATTCCTATTCTTCCTCCACTAAGCGTTTTCATGGCAAATTTGAACCCAAAACCGTCCTCACCAATCCTGTTGGCTTTAGGTACTTTTACGTCCTGAAACATAAGGGTGTGGGTGTCAGAGCCACGAATCCCTAGCTTGTTTTCTTTGGCGCCGATCATAAAACCTTCCATTCCTTTCTCAATGATGAAGGCATTGATTCCCTTGTGCTTTTTTTCAACGTCTGTTTGAGCAATGACCAGATAGGTGGAAGCTGAACTTCCATTTGTGATCCAGTTTTTGGTTCCATTCAGGAGGTAATGATCTCCCATGTCGATAGCAGTGGTGCGCTGAGAAGTGGCATCACTTCCAGCCTCAGGTTCTGACAAACAAAACGCTCCAATTTTTTCTCCTGAAGCAAGGGGAACCAAATATTTTTGTTTTTGCTCTTCTGAGCCATATTCTTCGAGTCCCCAACAAACTAAGGAGTTGTTTACAGACATGCACACTGAAACAGAAGCGTCTATTTTACTGATTTCTTCCATTGCCAGTACATAGCTCACCGCATCCATCCCTGAACCACCGTATTTCGGATCCACCATCATTCCCATAAAGCCCAATTCTGCCAATTGTCTTACCTCTTCTTTTGGAAAAGTTTGGGTTTCGTCACGTTCAATCACTCCCGGTTTGAGTACGTTCTGAGCAAAATCTCTGGCTGCATCTCTAACGGCTAATTGTTCTTCAGAAAGTTCGAAATTCATGGTTGGGATATATTAAGTCTATTTTTGGGTCTTTCAGCCCACCTGTGGAGGGCTGGCAAAGTTAACTGATTCATGCAAAACCTACAATTGCCTTCTGCCCTACCAGATTCTGGAGATTTATTGGTTCTGGGGTTGATGTCTGGCACTTCACTTGACGGCTTGGATATTGTTTTAGTCCGTTTCGAGTGGAACAAAAAAATGGAGTTCGAGGTTCAATCTGCAAAAACGTTTGAATATTCCCAGGAATGGAAAGAGAGACTTGGAGCATCAATGACCTTGAGCGGCTTAGAATTGCAACAGTTGGATGTGGACTTGGCCAGATGGATGTCCTCACGCGTTATCGAATTTTTGGAAAAGGGCTCTAAGATTAAAGTTGAATTCTTGGCTTCACACGGTCATACCATCTTCCATCAGCCAGAAAGTGGATTTACCTCTCAGATAGGTTCAGGTGCGATCCTTTCAATTCTGACAGGAATCCCAGTAGTCTGTGATTTTCGTTCTCAAGATGTGGCACTTGGTGGACAAGGTGCCCCACTTGTGCCCAAAGGAGATCAGGATTTGTTCGGCGATTTTGCTGCCTGTGTGAATCTTGGGGGTTTTGCTAATATCAGTTCTGTCAGAGGAAATGAAAGAGTAGCCTGGGATATCTGTCCCGTGAATGTAGTTTTGAATTCCTTGGCCAAAAAAGAAGGCTTGGATTTCGATAAGGATGGTAAGCTTGCTTCTAAAGGCAGCCTCATTCAACCACTCTTTGATGAGTTAGAAAGTCTGGAATACTACCAATTACATGCGCCCAAATCATTGGGGATGGAATGGGTGAAAGTACATGTTCGTCCACTTATGGAGAAGTTTAAAAAAAGCCCAACAAAAGACATTCTTAGAACCTACTGTGAGCACGTTGCGAGTCAAATATCAAAATCACTGGAAAATGTTGAAGGCGATGTGTTATTCACAGGAGGGGGTGTTTGGAATGCATTCTTGATGAAGAGAATTTCTGATTTATCAAGCTGTAAGGTCAAGATTCCAAAGCGACAAATTGTGGATTTTAAAGAGGCGATCATCTTTGCTTACCTCGGTTTATTGAGGTGGTATGGTCTTGAAAACGTAAAGTCTTCAGTTACAGGATCAAAAAGTGATCATTCTGCCGGAGCAATATATCTCGCTTGATTGCAGTCCTAGTTCTTACAAGACTTTTTATTGACATGCATTTCTTTGATAGAAACACGACTCAAGGGTTCAATTGACCTTTGTTATTTTATATTTTTGCTCGACTTCAAAAGAACATGAAAGAACTACTCAAGGAATACGAGGACAAACGCCCTGAAATAGTGTTTGAATGGAAAGATCCATTTACAGATGCAGAAGGATGGGTTGTAATAAATAGTTTACGTGGGGGTGCCGCAGGTGGTGGCACGAGGATGCGTTTAGGATTGGATAAAAGAGAGGTAGAGTCCTTGGCGAAAACAATGGAAATTAAATTTTCTGTTTCCGGACCTCAGATTGGCGGAGCCAAATCGGGAATCAACTTTGACCCAAGAGACCCAAGAAAAGTTCAAGTTTTGGAGCGCTGGTATGCCGCAGTTACACCATTACTTAAGCACTATTATGGTACCGGTGGAGATCTAAACGTAGATGAAATCCATGAGGTTATTCCAATTACAGAAGAATGTGGTGTATGGCACCCACAGGAGGGCGTGTTTAACGGCCACTTTCAGCCTACCGAAGCACAAAAAGTAAAAAGAATAGGAAACCTCCGACTTGGAGTGATCAAAGTCCTAGAGGACGAAAGATTTTCTCCAGATGTTTCCAAGAAATATTGTGTTGCAGACATGATCACAGGATTTGGTGTGGCAGAATCAATTCGCCATTTCTATGATCTATATGGAAGATCCGTTACTGGAAAACGAGTGGTAGTTCAGGGTTGGGGAAATGTAGGTTCTTCAGCTGCGTATTATTTAGCACAGATGGGTGCCAAAATTGTTGGAATCATCGATCGTGCAGGTGGAATTATGTCGGCAGAAGGATTGAGCATGGAACAAGTGAGGTCACTCTTTGTTGAAAAGGACGGAAATAGCTTGTATTCTGTTGAGATGCAACCGTTTGAAGAGGTGAGTGATAAGATCTGGGACATGCAAGCTGAAGTATTCATTCCATGTGCAGCTTCAAGGTTGGTCACCAAAGATCAAATTGAACGGATGATCAAGACAGGAATTGAAGTAGTTGCTAGCGGCGCTAATGTGCCTTTTGCTGATGATGCGATCTTCTATGGTCCAATTGCGGAATTTGCAGATCAACACGTTAGTGTTATTCCAGACTTTATAGCCAATTGTGGAATGGCAAGAGTCTTCGCCTACTTGATGTCAAATGAGGAAGTGGATATGTCTGATCAAGCCATTTTCCATGACATTTCAGAGACAATTAAAAGGGCACTCGAAGAAATAAAAGTTCAGAATCCCGGAAAAACAGGCATCACAAAAACTGCCTTCGAAATAGCACTTAAGAAGCTTCTCTAATCTATACCCAATAAATGGAAATTTTAATTCTCGTTGTCTTTGTTCTCGGCTATACAGCTATAGCGCTTGAACACCCAATTCGTATTGACAAGGCAGCATCAGCATTACTCACAGGAACCATTTGTTGGGCCATTTTTGTTCTTGGAGCAGATCAAGTTCCGGAACATCTTGTGAACAATGGTGAATTAGCAAAATTCTCATCTGATTATCTGGGAGAACCAGGTCTGTTACAATCTATGTTCTTTGAACATCGATTGCTTCATCATCTGGAAGAAATCTCTAGCATCCTGTTTTTCTTGCTCGGTGCAATGACCATTGTGGAATTGGTTGATGCTCATGAAGGATTTGCGGTAATCACTGACCGAATCAAAACTACCAACAAGGTCAAGCTAATGTGGATCATCGGGATCCTGACTTTCTTTTTCAGTGCCGCTTTGGACAATTTGACGACTTCAATCGTAATGATTTCACTCTTGCGAAAACTGATTGACGACAAAGAAACAAGGTGGTTGTTTGCGGGGCTTGTAGTGATTGCAGCAAATGCAGGTGGAGCTTGGTCGCCAATTGGAGATGTGACCACAACAATGCTTTGGATAGGTGGTCAATTGAGCACTGGGGTTATCATCAGCCATTTGATTATTCCGAGTATAGTATGCCTGGTTGTGCCACTTGTGGTGCTTTCTTTTACCCAAAAAGGAAGCATCAAACGTCCAATGAGGAAGGAAGGTCCAGAACACTATTTAAACCCCACAACCCCTTTTGAAAGAAACTTGATTTTCTTGCTGGGAGTAGGGGGATTGTTGTTTGTTCCGGTATTCAAAACGGTAACACACTTACCGCCTTTCATGGGAATGATGCTTTCTTTGGGAGTCCTCTGGGTCGCTACTGAAATTCTACACAGGAATAAAAACCATGAGGCTAAAAGCCAATTATCGGTTATATACGTATTACAAAAAATTGATACTGCTTCAGTCCTATTTTTCATGGGAATATTGCTTGCTGTGGCTGCTTTAGCTGAGGTCGGCCACTTGATTGTGATGGCTGATTTCCTTAGAGAGAAACTAGCGAATGTCTTTTTAATTGACGTTACTATTGGTCTCTTGTCTGCCGTTGTAGATAATGTTCCTCTAGTGGCTGCCTCTATGGGTATGTATGAGGTTGTTCCCACAACGGCTGAACTCACCCACTGGACGGAACAGTTGACAAGAGATGGTAATTTCTGGTTGTTCTTGGCGTATTGCGCAGGAACAGGTGGTTCAGTTTTGATCATTGGTTCTGCAGCTGGTGTAGCGGTAATGGGCTTAGAGAAAATTGATTTCATCTGGTACATCAAGAAGATTAGCTTGCTAGCATTAGTCGGTTACCTTGCCGGAGCAGGAACTTACTACCTAATGTTTGCATTATGAGCGCTATCAACCTGCTCTGTTGTATAACTGTATCACTAAGTTTCAGGTGTGGTACATTATTTGA
>CAZKMC010000020.1:14792-19425 GCA_964553485.1 uncultured Comamonadaceae bacterium | reverse complement strand
ATTACTAGAAAATTTGGGCCCTCATAAAAACAATCTACAGGACAGACTTCCACACCGGCAATCAACGCAGCTTTGTAGTTGACGTCTTTTCGAACTTCAGCATTCAATATCAAAGCCTCCGAAATCGACCATTGAACTCCTGTTCGAATAACAGAGGGCAATTTCTCGACACCATTTTCGGCAATTGAACTTCTTTGTGGATTTGATATATGTCCCGAAATGAGCAGGTCCTTGGTCAGGCCATATTGAAAACCTCCTTCTGCGGTAATCACACTGGATTGCCCGTAGATTCCTCCGAGTTGAATCTTTCTATAACCCAATCTGACCCCGACATTCAATTGGCTTCCAAGGGCTAAGCCATAGGAAATTCCAGCATCTGATTGACGGAAAGCACTATATCCGAAAGATTGGAAATCGAAGCCAATTCCACCTTTACCGAGTTTTGAAGACAGGACCAATCCGCCGGTACCCAACTCACTTATACCAAACTGATTGTTGTAATATAATCCTCCTTGAACTCCCTGCATATTTGCCAGCCCGGCCTGATTGAGCTGAACAGACCACACATCATTAGCACCAAGCCCAGTATTATTCATTGCGCTAGATCTTGCCCCAGCGGCATACCACTCAACCTGAGAAAATGCTCCTGTAGAAAGAAGCAGAAAAGATATTAATAGGGCTCTTGTCATGATAATGTTCCGGTGAAAATACGGATTCATGTGCTGAAAAACAGAAGTTATTTGCATTTGAAATAAAGTAATTTCGAGAGAGAAATCTAATTCTCCTCGGGCTATAAGCCCAAGTAATCCAAAAAGTACACACATTGGTGAAGAAAAACTGTTTTGAAATCAAAAATTAAATACCTTTGCATCCCAAATTCAATTAACACAATGCGGGTGTGGTGAAATTGGTAGACACGCCAGACTTAGGATCTGGTGCCGAGAGGTGTGTGGGTTCGAGTCCCTCCACCCGCACAAATTCAACGGAGGCCCAGTGCCTCCTTTTTTAAACCATAACGGTTGTTCCATGGAAATCACCCAGAACAATATTGACGAGCTTAACGCCGTAGTAAAGATTCGGCTAGAGCAGACCGACTATTTTCCACAATACGAATCAGCCTTATCAAATTACCGAAAGCAAGTGAACATGCCCGGATTTCGTCCAGGGAAAGTTCCAATGGGATTGGTTAAAAAGCAATATGGGCGGGCCATTCTGGCCGAGGAGATTAACAAAGTCCTTGGAAAGTCACTGAACCAACATATTGAAGATAAGGAGTTAAAAGTTCTAGGAAATCCAATTCCGAAGGAAAGTGAAAACCCTGAAGGAGACTGGGACAATCCAAGCTCATTTGAGTTTGAATATGAACTTGGACTTGCCCCAAATGTGGAGATCAAACTGAGCAAGCGTAAGGCTTTTGATTTTTACGTAATCAAGGTTGACGACAAGCTGATTGATAAGCAAGTCACAGAAATGACCAGACGTTATGGTCAATTGAGTGATCCTGATTCTTCTGGCGAAAGTGACTTATTAATGGGTACTTTTGTTGAGCTTGATAAAAAGGGCGAGATCAAAGAAGGTGGCCTGATGCATGACGCTACGGTTTCCTTGGAATTCATTGAAGACAAGAAAACCGCAAAGAGGCTAGTTGGATTGACCAAGGGCGACAAGGTTGTTGTTGACCCACATAAGGTATCCAAGAATCATGATGACCTCGCTAGGATGTTGGACATCACTCATGAGCAGACTCATGATATCACTACTGACTTCCAGCTCACTATTAATGAAATCAAGCGTTTGACTCCCGCGGAGTTGAATCAGGAGACCTTTGACAAAGTGTTTGGAGAAGGAGTTGTTTCTGATGAAAAGGCTTTCAGAGCTAAGATTCAGAAGGATTTGGAGGACATGTTTACGAAAGATTCCGATCGTTTGTTCAAACGTGATTTTTCGAAGGCGTTAATTGAGCAAATTGACCCAAAACTTCCTGCTGACTTTTTGAAGCGATGGATTGCGATGGCCAATGAGAAGCCACTTTCCGCAGAACAAATAGAAGCTGAATGGCCGCAGTACGAGCAAAGTTTGAAATGGCAGTTGATTGAGAATGAGGTTGTGAAAGCGAATGACATCGATGTTTCTATGGAAGAAATTTCGAATCATGCGGTTTCTATGATTGCTCAGCAGTATGCCCAATACGGCATGCCTTTGCAAGAAGAGCACTTGAAAACATTGGCAGCAAATGCTTTGGGCAACGACAAGGAACGTCAGCGCATTGCTGAATTGCTTTATGAAGACAAAGTGGTTGACTTATTGAAGGAACAAGCGAATATCAGGGAGAAAAAAGTCTCTTATGATGAGTTCTTGAAATTGGCTAATGCTGAGTAATTTTTCTTGAGGAATCTCTGAGAATCAACTTTCTAAAGAATCAGGTGTTTATCACTTGTAAAAATTAACGTTTGCGCCATTTTTTTTGTTGTTAATTTGGTCATTCACCCACGTTAAAGAAAGAAACTATAATATGCATATACGTAAAGAGTTTCGCGACTACGCGACCAAGCATCATGGAATCAGCAGCATGGTAGTTGACGATGTAATGTCGCACCTCTACGGCCCTGAGGATATGACTCGCACCGTAATTGAAGAGCGCAATATGCCATTTAGAGAGGTAGATGTATTCTCTCGATTGATGGCAGACCGGATTATTTTTCTGGGCACTGCTATAGACGATTATATTGCAAATATTGTTCAGGCTCAACTCCTTTTCTTGGAGTCAACTGATGGCACAAAAGACATCCAGATTTATATCAACTCACCTGGTGGAAGTGTATATGCTGGCTTGGGCATTTATGATACTATGCAGTATATCAAACCTGACGTAGCAACAATATGCACTGGTATGGCAGCCTCAATGGGTGCTGTTTTATTGTCTGCTGGAGCTCCTGGTAAACGGACTGGATTGAAGCACTCAAGAGTCATGATCCATCAGCCTTTAGGAGGTGCACGTGGACAAGCATCAGATATTGAAATTACTGCTAGAGAGATTCAAAAGTTGAAGAATGAATTGTACCAGATTTTGGCGGACCATAGTGGTCAACCATTTGACAAGATCTGGGCAGACAGCGATCGTGATTACTGGATGATTGCCTCTGAAGCGAAGGAATATGGAATGATAGACGAAGTGCTTGAGAAGAAGTAATTCTTTGTCAATTTCACCAATAAGATATAAATACCGAAAGTCGTATCTTTGAAAGCCACAATTTTAGTGGCTTTCTTCATCTTAATGACATTGAAACTACCTTCTTGGTAAGTTCATTTGCAAACGAATTATGACTGAAAAAAATATTAGTTGCTCCTTTTGCGGGCGAAAAAAAAGTGAAGTCAATATCCTGATCGCCGGTATTACAGGGCACATTTGTGACCATTGTATTGACCAAGCAAACAACATTGTAACTGAGGAATTGGCTCAAAAGTCTCAATCTAAAGTTGAGTCTGCTCTGACACTTCAAAAGCCAAGGGAAATCAAGGGCTTCCTTGACGAGTATGTGATTGGTCAGGACGACGCCAAAAAAGTGCTCTCGGTAGCTGTATACAACCATTACAAGCGTCTTTCACAACCAGATACAGTCAACGAAGATCATGTAGAGATTGAAAAATCCAACATTGTACTTGTGGGTGAAACGGGCACCGGTAAAACACTATTAGCGAAGACCATTGCTAAAATGTTGAATGTTCCATTCTGCATTGCTGATGCTACCATCTTGACTGAAGCTGGATATGTTGGAGAAGATGTAGAAAGCGTATTGAGCCGACTGCTTCAGAGCGCGGACTATGACGTTACTGCGGCGGAACGCGGCATTGTTTTTATTGATGAGATTGACAAGATTGCTCGTAAAAGCGACAATGCTTCGATTACCCGTGACGTAAGTGGTGAGGGCGTTCAGCAAGCATTGCTGAAATTGCTTGAAGGGTCCATCGTGAATGTACCACCTCAGGGAGGTAGAAAACACCCCGAGCAAAAGCTTATTCAAGTGAACACCAAAAACATTCTATTTGTTTGTGGCGGTGCTTTTGATGGAATCGCCAAAATAATTGAACGCCGTGTAAAGACTTCAACCATTGGATATGCGTCTTTGAATACCGATTTAGATGAGTCTGAATCACTATTGAAGTATGTGTCTCCTCAGGATTTGAAATCCTTCGGCCTTATTCCAGAACTTATTGGTCGCTTTCCGGTTTTGACACACCTAAATCCATTGGACGCCAATACTTTAAGGCGTATTCTAAATGAACCCAAAAATGCTTTGATAAAGCAATATTCACGTTTGTTCGAGATGGATCACGTGAAATTAAGCATTGATGGCGCTGTTCTAGATTTTATTGTTGAAAAAGCAATGGAGTATAAACTTGGAGCAAGAGGGTTACGATCTATTTGTGAAGCTATCATGACTGACGCAATGTTCGAACTTCCGAGCCAAGAGGGCATCAAAGATTTAAAAATCACTTTGCAGTACGCTGAAGAAAAATTTAGCAAGAGTAAGATTAGCAAACTGAAAGCAGCATAACATCAACGTCTTGAATTTGTTGATGAAATGTTAAAAACCGGTGAGCTGGATAATTGCCAAGCCGGAAGGCTTGGCGT
>CAZKMC010000020.1:12015-14782 GCA_964553485.1 uncultured Comamonadaceae bacterium | reverse complement strand
TGAACTTGCGAATAACAATTATTGCATGATTTCTTTGCAATTACTGCCGCTTCTCCTTTGGGGAGCGGCAGTTTGCTTCTCAATAGACTTGCCTTTTGAAGACTGCGACCCAAAAAAACCCATTTAAGCCGGCCGAAACGCCGTTGATGAAACAATACAATGGGATAAAAACCAAATATCCCGATGCGTTGTTGCTTTTTCGGGTAGGCGATTTTTATGAGACTTTTGGAGAAGATGCAATAAGAGCTGCCAAGATTCTAGACATAGTTCTGACAAAAAGAAAAAATGGTGCTGCTGCATTTATCGAATTAGCAGGATTTCCTCACCACTCATTAGACACCTATCTGCCCAAACTTGTAAGGGCGGGCAATCGTGTGGCAATTTGTGATCAACTAGAAGATCCTAAAGCCACAAAAACTATTGTCAAACGTGGGGTTACAGAATTAGTGACACCTGGCGTGTCATTCAACGATAAAGTCCTTGAAACGAGGTCTAATAATTTTCTTGCTGCAGTAGCCATTCACCAAAATCAGGCTGGCGTTAGTTTCTTGGACATCAGCACTGGTGAGTTTTTGGTGGCTCAAGGATCACTCGATCACATTGACAAATTGCTTCAGAGTTTTCGTCCCAGTGAAGTCCTCTTTCAAAAGCATCACGACGAGGAATTTGAAG
The DNA here is from genome assembly GCA_964553485.1 of uncultured Comamonadaceae bacterium. Classification (GTDB taxonomy): domain Bacteria; phylum Bacteroidota; class Bacteroidia; order Flavobacteriales_D; family Sanyastnellaceae; genus CAZKMC01. Next base: position 14,110 of record CAZKMC010000020.1, on the reverse strand, counting down.
GTGCCTTTGGCAACAAGTTTTACACGTTTAGGTTGGAAGATTGGGTGTTCTCTGAAACGTACGCTTCTGAACTATTACGCAAGCACTTCAAGGTTCGTTCTCTCAAAGGTTTTGGAGTAGAAGATTTACAGCTAGGGATAATTGCTGCAGGTGCTGCGCTGCATTATTTAGATGAGACCAAACATCTAGATACAGCTCATATTAACTCGCTATCCCGGATTGAGGAGGAGCAATATGTCTGGTTGGATAAATTTACTATCCGCAATTTGGAGTTGATTTTTTCTCCACATGAGAATGCAATTACGCTTCTAGACATTCTTGATTCGACAAAGTCTCCTATGGGCGCTCGTATGTTAAGGCGTTGGGTTGTGCTGCCGTTGAAACAAGAAAAGGCCATTGTTGAGCGACATAATATGGTTGCTTTTCTATGTGAAAATGCAGAGTTAAGAGAAACTCTTTCTCAAAACATCAAAGAAGTTGGTGACCTTGAAAGATTGATTTCAAAAGCTGCTGTTCGGAGAATATCTCCACGCGAAGTAGTTCAATTACAGCGGGCATTGAACGCTTTGAAGCCAATCAGAAAATCATTGATGGATTCAAAAGGTCCTGAACTTAGACACTTAGGCGATCAATTGAACTTATGTGTTGAACTCCATGACCGAATTGAGTCCGACATCCACCCTGAACCACCTGTTCTAGTAAATAAAGGAGGAGTCATTGCTGATGGTGTAAACGAAGAATTGGATGCACTGAGAAAAATTGCATTTCACAGCAAGGATTTATTGGTCAACATTCAACAGAGAGAATCTGCGGCTACGGGAATTCCAAGTCTTAAAATCGCATATAATAATGTGTTTGGTTACTACTTAGAAGTTAGAAACACACACAAAGACAAAGTTCCTGAGTCCTGGATTCGAAAACAGACCCTTACTCAAGCCGAACGTTACATCACTGAGGAATTAAAAGAACTAGAGAGCAAAATTCTGGGTGCGGAAGAAAAGATTCAAGCGCTTGAAATGCGGCTTTTTGACGAGTTGGTTGAAGTCATTGCCGGATACGTCAATCCGATTCAACTGAATGCACAACTCATAGCTCAACTAGATTGTTTAGTCTCTTTTTCTGAATCGGCGATTGCCCATAATTATGTAAGACCAGAGGTGAATCAGTCTCATGTCATTGACATCAAACAGGGCAGACATCCAGTCATCGAGCAGCATTTGCCTTTAGGTGAAAGTTATGTGGCCAATGACGTTTATCTGGACAATGACAATCAACAAATCATGATGATTACCGGACCCAATATGTCTGGTAAATCTGCAGTTTTAAGACAGACTGCTCTCATCGCATTGATGGCTCAAATAGGCTCATTTGTACCTGCTAAATCAGCTTCTTTAGGAATTGTAGACAAGATTTTTACCCGGGTAGGAGCTTCGGACAATATCTCTAGTGGAGAATCAACCTTTATGGTAGAGATGAATGAGACTGCCTCTATCTTAAACAATGTATCAGACAGAAGTTTGATACTTCTAGATGAAATAGGCAGAGGAACAAGCACTTATGATGGGATTTCAATTGCTTGGGCGATTGCTGAATTTCTCCATCAAAATCCAAAGGCCAGGGCAAAGACACTTTTTGCGACGCATTATCACGAACTCAATGAAATGACCAATGCTTTCTCGCGAATCAAGAACTTCAATGTATCTGTGCGGGAAGTAAAAGGGAAAATAATTTTCTTGCGTACTCTTCAAGAAGGGGGCAGTAATCACAGCTTTGGAATCCACGTTGCTAGGCTTGCAGGAATGCCTCAAGTAGTGATTGACAGAGCTGAGAAAGTGCTCAAACAATTGGAGCAAACTCACAGTGGAGAATTAAATGCCAAAGCAAAGGAGATTAGTGAAGACAGCGCTATGCAACTGAGCTTTTTCCAGTTAGACGACCCTGTATTGCTCAACATTAAGGAACAGATTAAGGCAACAGATATCAACACTTTGACCCCCGTGGAGGCATTAATGAAGTTGAATGAAATTAAAAAAATGGTAGGCGGTTAATTTATAGGGCTGCAAAGAGCAGGTCAAGTGGTTTGTAAGGGAGGTTG
>CAZKMC010000020.1:4677-12005 GCA_964553485.1 uncultured Comamonadaceae bacterium | reverse complement strand
CCAATGATTTCATTTGTCAAGGTGCCATTGTACAAATAAACGCCATTCCTCAATCCTTCGTTGCGCTTGATACTTCGTGTAATTCCACCCTCATCACCTATGAGGAGTAAAATTGGAGCAAAGATATTGCTTAGTGCTTCACTTGCAGTCCGGCTTACCCTTGAGGCGACATTTGGAACACAATAATGAATTACGCCATATTCCTTGAAGATAGGATCATCATGGTTAGTTACACGTGAAGTTTCAAAACAACCACCCTGGTCTATACTGATATCCACTATAACAGACCCGTATTTCATTTCACTTACCATTTCTGAAGTAACCACACATGGAGTTCTTCCTAATGGCGCTCTTAAAGCTCCTATAGCTACATCAGCCGTTTTTAATGCGGTGGCCAGAACTTTAGGTTGAATGGTGGAGGTCCATAGTCGACACCCGAGGTCATTTTGAATTCTACGGAGTTTATAAATACTATTATCGAATAACTTCACGCTTGCACCTAATCCAAGCGCTGCACGCGTAGCAAACTCGCCAACCGTTCCTGCACCTAGAATAACTACTTCAGTTGGTCTAACACCGGCAATTCCACCAAACATCAATCCTTGACCGTTATTCACGTTACTAAGATGTTCGGCAGCAATAAGCACCGAAGTGTTTCCAGCGATTTCGCCCATTGCTCTAACAACAGGGAATATTCCTGTGGAATCTCGCATATAATCCCAGGCCACAGCTGAAATCTTTTTGGACATCATCATTTTTAAGGAATCAACGGGCTGAACCGTCAATTGCAATGCACTCATTAACACCTGTTTTCCGGGCATCATCTTGACCTCTTCGAATGAAGGAGGGGCCACTTTCAAAATAATATTTGCCTGAAACACCTCTTGAGTGTTGTATACAATGCGCGCCCCAGCTTCACTGTAGTCCTTGTCTTGAAAGTGAGCTTCCTTGCCGGCATCTGTCTCTACGATGACCTCATGACCCCTACTCACAAGCAGCGCAACCGCCTCTGGCACAAGGGCAACCCGCGTTTCTTGAAAGGATGTTTCTTTAGGTATCCCAACTGTCAGTTCAGATTTTTTTTGAGAAACAGCCAACATCTCCTCTTGAGGCAGGAGTGCAGCTTCACGTGCCAAAGCCCTAATGGCTTCCTTCTTACTTTCCATTGCAGACGGTTTCGAGGTCTCTTTTTGAGACCAACCGAATATACAAAATCAGGCGTGGACTTGACCTAATTTTACAGTTCGATAGTTGTTTTCTATAAGTTCGATGGTAACATGAACAGCCTTGGCAGGTAGCAAGGATTCCGCTAACTCAGGCCACTCAATAAATAAGAGGGCTTCTGATGTAAAATAATCTTCTAACCCCAGATCAAATAACTCTTCCTCATCCTGAATTCGATAAAGATCAAAATGGTAAATCTTTTGACCTTGATGCGTCCTATACTCATTCACGATTGAAAACGTAGGGCTAGTGGTATGATCAATCACACCCAACTCAGCACAAATGGCGTTTATGAGTGTGGTTTTTCCAACTCCCATTTCCCCATGAAAACAAACCGTTCCTTCTTGCGGAATCATTGCCACTAGTTTCCTGGCGACTTGTTTCATTTCTTCGACTGATCCTATTTCACTCTGTTGCCACACTTTGATTTACTTTGGACGCAAAGTTATATATGGAATCATACATTCTTCCATGGAAACTCCACCGTGTTGGAACGTATTTCTGTAATAATTTACAAAATGATTGTAGTTGTTGGGATAAACAAAGTACCCTTGTTCCATGGCAAATACAAATGATGCACTGATGTGAGTGCGGGGAAGAAATGCATCTCTGGGATCCTTAATTTCAAATACGTCTTTCTTATCGAAGTCAAGGTTCTTTCCTGTTTTGTATCTCAAGTTTGAATTGGTGTTTCTGTCTCCAACTATTTTAACCGGGTCTTGCACATTAACTGTACCGTGGTCAGTAGTGATGACTAGTCTGGCATTCATTTCTGCTGCCTTCCGCATCATATCCAAAAGTGAACTATGCTCAAACCAAGACAAAGTGATACTGCGATATGCCGGATCATCGTCCGCCAATTCTTTGATTACTTCCATTTCTGTGCGCGCATGGGAGAGCATATCTACAAAATTGTAAACGATCACATTCAGCTGATTGTTTTCCAATTCATTGAAGCTATCTAGCAACTTTTTCCCCGCATGTAAATTGGTTATTTTGTGATAACTCCATTTACCGTCAAAACCATTTCTCTTTAATTGCGCCTCCAAAAAAGTAGCCTCGTGCATGTTCTTGCTGCCTTCTTCATTCTCATTTTTCCATTGCTTCGGAAATCTTGCTTCAATTTCACTAGGCATTATCCCAGCAAATAGGGCATTTCGTGCGTAATGAGTAGCTGTTGGTAAAATACTGAAATACATTTGCTCATCTTCCACCCTAAAATATTCAGATACTTTTGGCTGAATCATTTTCCATTGATCGTACCGAAGGTTATCTATTACAATTAAAAATGTTGGCTGGTCAGGATGTTTTTTCATTGTTGGAAAAAGGTTCTTCTTGAGCACATTGTGCGAGAGTGCCGGAGCATCTTCCTGATCATTCAACCATTTCAAGTAATGCTCTTTGATGAACTTGCTAAACTGACGATTCGCCTCAGACTTTTGCATCTGAAATACCTCTTCCATCCCTGGGTCATCTGATTCATCCAACTCAAGGTTCCAGTATACCAATTTACGATATAGATCACACCATTCATTATGATCCAACCTGTCCATTAATTTCATTCCTATTTCTCTGAAATCACGTTGGTAGCCTGAAGTGGTTTTTTCGCTCACCAATCTTTTTTCATCAAGATTCTTTTTGATTGAAAGAAGTATTTGATTCGGGTTCACAGGCTTAATCAGATAATCTGAAATTTTCGACCCAATAGCTTCTTCCATGATTGACTCTTCTTCACTCTTTGTAATCATAATTACTGGTAAAGAAGCGTCGAGTGCTTTGATGCGTTGTAACGTTTCAAGCCCACTTAATCCCGGCATATTTTCATCAAGAAATACGATGTCGAAATAATTCTCTTCTACCTGGTCAACTGCTTCACTGCCACTATTGACAGTTGTTACTTCATATCCCTTTTGTTCAAGAAATAAGACATGAGGTTTAAGCAATTCAATCTCATCATCTGCCCAAAGAATTGTGACTTTAGTCATAAGTGGTATTTGATTTTTAGTTGTTGTAAAGTCAGCCTGAACTCCATTGTGTATCTTTGAACGGCAGGCCGCACCGTTCAACGACAAAGAAACGGAAACAAAGGCGATTTCGTACTAGCAGTGTTCACAGGATTGAAAGATGGCGGACTATAACCAAAGAAACAAGTTGAAAATACTGAATGACCCTGTTTATGGGTTCATTACTCTGAGATTCGAAATTTTATGCGACCTCATAGACCACCCGTGGTTTCAAAGACTGAGGCGTATTAGCCAACTAGGCTTGTCTCATCTCGTTTATCCGGGAGCAATTCACAACAGATTCCATCATGCCTTAGGCGCATTATACTTGATGCAACATGCTATTGACGAAATTCGTCAAAAAGGGCAGGATATTTCTGACCAAGAAGCAGAGGCGGTTTGTATTGCGATTTTACTTCATGACATTGGTCATGGTCCATTTTCCCATGCCTTAGAACATTCAATAGTCAGCGACATACAGCACGAGGATATTTCCGTATTCATTATGAATCGCCTGAATGAACAGTTTGAAGGCAGACTCAATATGGCCATTGAAATTTTCAATGATCACTATCCAAAGCATTTTCTGCATCAGTTGGTTTCGAGCCAATTAGATATGGACAGATTAGACTATCTGAGAAGAGACAGTTTTTATTCCGGAGTTGCTGAAGGTCATGTTGGCAGTGAGCGCATCATTAAGATGCTCAGTGTAACCGATGATCAACTTGTTGTTGAGCAGAAAGGAATCTATTCAATAGAAAAGTTTCTTGTAGCCAGAAGACTCATGTATTGGCAAGTCTACCTGCATAAGACTGTCCTTAGCGCAGAATTCATGTTGGTCAACATTCTTAAGCGAGCAAAACTGTTGGCTCACCAGGGAGTTAGTCTCTTTGCAACTCCTGCTCTTGATAGATTTTTAAAGAATAATTATTCAAAAGAAGAGTTTCTTTCTGACCCGGATATCCTTGAATCATTTTGTGCTCTTGATGATTTTGACTTGACCTGTGCATTAAAGGTGTGGTCTGCTCATACTGACCCAGTTTTATCAGGCCTATGCGCACGATTGGTAGGCCGGAAACTGTTTAAAATTGAACTTCAAAAAGAACCCTTCGAAACTTCAAAAAAGGAAGCTATTCTTGAGAAAATTCAAACGCAACTTGGACTAACAAATGAAGAGAGTATCTTTTTTCTTATTGAAGACAAGATTGATAATAGTGCCTATCGTCAAGATGTAGATAGTATTAAAATCAAGTTCAAGGATGGCTCGATTCGAGACATCGGAGAAGCATCAGATCATTTTGACATGCAGTCTTTGACCAAGAAAGTAGAAAAGCACTTTTTGTGCTATCCAAAAGAAATCATTTAGACAGTGATTTCTTCTCCAGCAGGGTCATATAGGTGAAACTCAAGTAATTCAAGACTACTATTTGCCTCAAGAGCAATGCCCAATTTGTATTTCTTACGCCACTTACGAAGCATTGAGCTAAATAATCCTTTTGTAATGTAGGCTTCAATCATTGGGTGAACAAGCAAGCTAATCTTGTTGATCTTTCCTTCTTCAGCCACATAACGAATTGAGTTCTCAATGTTATCTGTCATCAAAAGGGGTGCTTCAACAACGCCCTTTCCATCACAACTTGGGCACTTTTCAGTGGTTGTGATATCAGTAACTTCACGTACTCGCTGCCTTGTAATTTCAACTACGCCAAACTTACTAGGAGGGAGCACATTGTGTTTTGCCTTATCATTTTGCATCGCATCCTTCATTGCTTCAAAAAGCCTTTTCTGATTGGCTTTTTCATGCATATCGATAAAATCAATACAAATTATACCTCCCATATCGCGCAACCTTAATATGCGCGCAATTTCATGTGCACATTCAAGATTCGTTTGAAGTGCATTATCTTCCTGATTTTGAACTCCCCCTTTTCTTCCCCCACTATTCACGTCGATGACATGCATAGCCTCGGTATGCTCAACAATGAGGTAGGCTCCCGATTTCAAGTTTACCTGTTTCCCGAAGATTGACTTGATCTGTTTGTGAATTTGTAAAGTGTCAAATAGATCTTTTGACTTGGTATACTTTACAATCCCTTCTTTGTCTGGAGCAATGCCGCGCAGGTAAGTCTTAACTTCTTCTGCCATTGCCTCATCATTCACATAGATAGTGCTGAACTTGGGGGTTACCAAGTCTCTCAAAACCGTATTGGTTTTGTTCAACTCACCCAACACACGATCTTGAGGTTTAGCTGTTTTCAAGTTTTTCACCAACAGCTTCCAACGCTTTACCAGATCTTCTAAATCAGTATGTAATTCAGCTGCCCCTTTGTTCTCGGCAACTGTACGCACAATGATTCCAAAGCCGGGAGGTTTGATACTTTGCATCAACCTTCTTAGTCGCGTTCTTTCTGTCTCATTCTTGATTCTTTGAGAGAGAGAAATCTTGTTAGAAAATGGCACGAGGACGATGAAACGTCCAGGAATTGTCACTTCCGACGTCAATCGAGGTCCTTTAGCTGAGATCGGTTCTTTGGCAATTTGAACAAGAATTTGTTGGCTACTAGCCAATTGTTCCTTGATCTTTCCACCTTTAGAAATGTCGGGAAGTGCCTTAAAATCTGATAGGTCAGCTTCCTGTTTATTCCCCTGAACGCGTTTAACGAAATGCTTCTGGGAAGCAAATTGTGGCCCCAAATCTAGGTAATGTAGGAAGGCGTCTCGCTCATAACCTACGTCCACAAAAGCTGCATTTAAACTTTGAAGCACCTTACGTACTTTTCCAAGATAAATGTCGCCCACAGCATATTCCTGGTTACTCTGCTCCTTATGAAGCTCTACCAGTTCCTTATCGTGCAACAACGCGATCTCAACGCCACCTTTGGCTGCATTGATTACGAGTTCAATATTCACAAGCACTGCATTTAGCGCAAACCCGGGAATGTGCCCGGGCACATAGTCAAAAAGAAATCATGCACAGTTGTGCATGTGATATATTACTTCTTCTTCTTGTGCCTGTTCTTACGAAGTCTTTTCTTACGCTTGTGAGTCGCCATCTTATGACGCTTTCTTTTTTTACCGCTTGGCATATCTTAATTTTTTAAATCCTTGTTCAATTGATCAATAAAATAGCTCACTCGCTCATGAACTATACTATCTGGAGCAAAGGGTAAGTATTCTTGATAATACCTAATTGCTTCACTTTTGAGGCCAGCCTCTTCATAGCTCTTACCTATGAAGAACAGGCCATTTACATAGTTTGAATCCAATTCATAACTACGTTTAAAACTTGGTATGGCTTCTAAATAATTTCCAGCTTCCATGTCCATTTGTCCAAGCTGCCAATAAGCCTCAGGTTGATCGGGATCAATTGAAATGACCTTTTCAAACCTTTCTCTTGCTTTGTCTACTTGTCCAGACTGAATAGAAAAAATTCCCAGCCATAAGTGAGCCTCTAAGTTAGTGGAATCCTCTTCAGCAATCTTCCGTAATGCCAAAATTCCTTGCATCGGGCTTTCTCCCATCTGCACCATCTCAACTGCTTTCGCCACTTCAGAAACGCTTTCAACGGATGTTTCCACTCCTGAATTTGCTGATTCTGGCTGTTTAGGCAATTGCAAGAACAAGACAATGAGCAACATCACCAATACGGCCACAGCTATTTGTCTTGTTCTTGGGCTCATCTATTATTTTTTCACTTTCACTTTACGTTTCACACCTTCTACAAAGGTCTTGGAAGGCTTGAAGGAAGGAATATTGTGTGCAGGAATTTCAATCGTAGTGTTCTTCAGGATGTTTCTTCCCGTTTTCTTAGCACGTTCCTTGATTATAAAACTCCCGAAACCACGCAAATAAACATTTTGACCACTTTCCAATGAACCTTTCACTGATTTCATAAAAGCTTCGATCGTTGTCTGCACGTCATTCTTCTCTATTCCAGTCTTTTCAGCAATCTCAGTCACCAGATCTGCTTTTGTCATGATGGATGATTTTTAAGTTGGTTAGAATTTTTTGAAATTTGAGTTTGCAAAGATAGGGGCTTTTCGCTGAAAACTAAAAGTCTAATAGTCAATTTTTAACATTTCAACGAATCCACGCACTTAT
>CAZKMC010000020.1:4389-4667 GCA_964553485.1 uncultured Comamonadaceae bacterium | reverse complement strand
AATCAATGACTTTGGTCCAAGGTTGATCGATTGGTACCACAAAAACAAACGCGATCTGCCTTGGAGAGAAAGTCAACTACCCTATTCAGTCTGGTTATCTGAAATCATTCTGCAACAAACCCGTGTTGAACAGGGTGAACGATATTTTCATCATTTTAAAACCAATTACCCCACTATATTCGACCTGGCTGATGCATCAGAACAGCAGGTTCTGAACTCTTGGCAGGGACTAGGTTACTACTCTCGTGCGAGGAATTTGCACAAAACTGCAAAGATCA
>CAZKMC010000020.1:0-4379 GCA_964553485.1 uncultured Comamonadaceae bacterium | reverse complement strand
GATCATTGCTTACGAAATGCATGGAATTTTCCCCTCCTCGGCCTACGGCCTAAAAAAACTTCCAGGAATTGGCCCATATACTTCAGCCGCTATCGCTTCCATTTGTTTTGATGAGGAAATTCCAGTTGTTGACGGAAATGTGTTTCGATTTTTGACCAGACATTTCGGAGAACACACCCCAATTGACACACCTCAAGGATACAAAGTCATTCAGCAAATTGCTGAAACCTTGATTTCCAAAAACCATCCAGGCAACTTCAATCAAGCCATGATGGAATTTGGCGCTTTGCAATGTGTCCCCGTCAAACCAGATTGCGCAGCCTGCATCTTTCACAATTCCTGCGGTGCCCTTTTGAATAACGAAGTGGATATTTTACCCATAAAAGCACGAAAAACAAAGGTTAAAGATGTCTACTATCACTATTTGGCAATAGAATTTGAAGGAAGCCTATTATTCAAAAAGCGAGACAAAAAAGGAATCTGGGAGAACATGTTCGACTTCCCATGTGCCGAAAGAGAAAGTTATTCACCCTTTCCAGAGCAACTCCAATTTGAAGAATTTAAGTTTTTAGACTCGCTTGAATTCGAATTATCATCCAAAAGCTTTCAAACAACGCACCTTCTTTCTCACAGAAGAATTCACGCAGACTTCAATCTCATTAAACTAAATTCCGACCTGTTCAAAATTCCATCGAATTGGCATTGGAAGAACAAAAAAGATCTCATTCACACCCCCACACCACAACTCATCGTTAAATTTTTGACCCACATTGATAAATTGGAAGCATTGTGAACCAAAAGACTGCCTATTGATTGCTTATATTTGTAAATCATAAGAATACCATGGCAGGAATAAACAAAGTGATTTTAGTAGGCCACTTGGGAAAAGACCCCGAAGTGCGCCATTTAGACAACGGAACTGCAGTGTGCAACTTTTCATTAGCCACCTCAGAAAATTATACTGATCGGACTTCTGGTGAGCGTAAGACCCAAACCGAATGGCACAATATCGTATTGTGGAGAAAACAAGCTGAAACCGCTGAAAAATATTTGAGAAAAGGATCTCTGATCTATCTGGAAGGCAAAATCAAGTCTCGATCTTGGGAGGATCAAGAAGGTCAAAAAAAGTACATCACGGAAATCATTGGCGACAATTTTCAAATGTTGGATCGTCCTTCTAATGCACAGAGCAACGAAGAAAAGGAAACTTTAACTGTTACTTCTTCAACACCAAATGCTTCAGCATCAGAAGAAAGTGATCTCCCATTCTAAGCTAGATATGTCAATTCAAATCAAGCCATCTTGAATTATTCTGATTGCTCATTAAGCATCTTATTAGAAATTTCGCCTTTCCTTCAGGCCGGTTTCATTGTCCCAGCAATTGGAATGATTATCCTACTTGTTGTCAGTGCGCTAATATCTGGTTCAGAAGTAGCGTTTTTTTCTATGAAACCGGTTGACTTGGAAGAACTCCGCATGAGCTCTGAACCCAGTTCAGAACGAATTATTTCGCTTTTAGAAATGCCTGACAGAAACATCGGGTCTAGAAATCTACTCGCTACAATACTGGTAGTCAATAACTTAGTGAATATCGTTATTATTTTGCTAAGCACTTCCGTAGTTTCGACTCTGGTTCCACCTGGTTCTCTTTCCCCTTTGTTGGAAGCAATCATTCACATTGCCACAGTTACCTTTTTGATTGTGCTTTTTGGCGAGGTAATTCCAAAAGTCTACGCCACTAATTATGGAATGAAATTGGCCAAAATCATGTCGCTGCCTTTACAAATTTCTCAACGGATCTTTTGGGTACTTTGGAAGCCTCTTGTTTCTTTAGGCGGTCTTTTGGACAAGCGCAATCCTCAGTCCGGAAACAACATAAGCGTAGAAGAACTTGGCCACGCACTGCAGTTGACTGATAGTGCTCAAAGAAGTTCAGAAGAAAAAAGAATTCTCGAAGGAATTATCACTTTTGGAACCAAAGATGTCAAACAAATTATGACGTCTCGGGTTGATATGGAAGCACTACCCACTGATTTTTCGTTTGAAGAAGTGAATGCTCAAATCGTTCAAATGGGGTTTTCGAGAATCCCTGTCTATAAAGGCTCTGTAGATGAAATAGCCGGGATACTATACATCAAAGACTTATTGCCACATTTAGATAACGAAAATTTCGAATGGCAATCAATCATTCGACTTCCATTTTTTGTCCCGGAAAAGAAGAAAATCGACGATATGCTCCGTGAATTTCAGGAAAGAAAAAATCATATGGCAATTGTAGTGGACGAATATGGGGGCACAAGTGGATTGGTTACTCTGGAAGACGTAATTGAAGAAATTGTAGGTGATATCACAGATGAATTTGATGATGAAGATCTTCAATACTCCAAACTTGATGATTTGAATTATGTATTCGAGGGGAAAACGGCACTGATCGATATCTATCGAGTTCTCGAAATTGACGGGGCTGATTTTGAAGGTGTCAAAGGAGAGAGTGATACCCTCGCTGGATTCATAATTGAACAAGCGGGGAAAATCCCCCACAAAGGAGAACGCACTACTTTTGGAGATTTCACGTTCACAATTGAGTCTGCAGACAAACGAAAAATCAAACGTGTTAAAATCACTTTACTCGAAAAGCATTCTGAATAATTCACTCCTGATTTGTACTCTCTGTTTACTTCTTCTCACAGGGTTAAATAGCTGCACTGATACAACTACGCCAAAACCCAGAGGCTATTTTCGTATCGCGCTTCCAGAGCACCAATACCAGAATTACCAAACTGACTCGCCTATTTCCCTGGATATTCCTGCTTACAGCAAAGTGGAATTACACGCAAAGCAAGATCCTGAAACATACAAGTTCAACGTTTACCTTCCCAGATACAAAGCACGAATTCATTGTACGTATGTGCCTGTTAATCAGGGCCTTGACAAGCTGCTTGAGGATGCTTACCAATTTGCTTATAAACATGAAGTAAAAGCGCTGGCAATCAATAAAACTCGGGTAGATAACCCTTCTAATCGCGTTTTTGGTATGCGCTATGACTTAATTGGAAATGTGGCTTCTCCTATCCAGTTTTTTGCTACCGACAGCACCAATCATTTTTTTAGGGGCAGCCTGTATTTCAGCCATATCCCGAATGCAGATTCACTTCAACCTGTAATTGCGTTTGTGAAAGAAGACATCAATCACATGCTCCAGAGTATTAATTGGGGAGAGTAAACTATGAATCTGGTTATAGACATAGGCAATACCCGAGCTAAATGGGGCTTTTTTAAAGAATCCCAGCTTATTGAAGCTCATGAATGCCTTGCTCAAGATTTAGTTTTGGCCTTTCGGCCGAGGAATGGTCTAGAGGAAATCACAAGTGCAATCATTTCCAATTCAGGCACCAAAGTGCCAGAACTGTCTGTACTATTAGCTCGAATAAATTTCGTCCTTGAATTCAAACCTGGTGTTCCGATTCCCCTCACAATAAAATATGAATCACCAGCTACTTTAGGAGCGGATAGATTGGCAAATGCCGTTGCTGCTTCGCGAGTTTATCCAAATCAAAATTGCTTGGTCATAGATGCAGGATCATGTATCACTTATGATCTGATCACTGACAATGCAGAATATCTGGGAGGTGCAATATCTCCTGGACTTCGGATGAGATTACAAGCGATGCATCAGTTTACGGCCAATTTACCGTTGGTAGAATTCAACCCTTCAGTTACAAGCATTGGAGCAGACACAAGCAGTTCCCTTCAAAGTGGGGCTTTTCATGGCTTTACGCAGGAAATACACGGAATGATCCAAGAATACAAAAAAATATTACCCGAGCTTCGGGTATTAATCACTGGTGGTGACAGCCTTCATTTTGATGCCGATTCAAAATGTGCCATTTTTGCGGACTCAAATTTAACCCTTGCCGGACTGAATGAAATTCTTGTATACAATGAAAAGTAAGTTCATCGCAACAGTGGTGGTGTTTTCAGTCATTTCGATTTCCGGAATTTCTCAGGTAAGCAGCCTTTCGCCATATTCTCGATTTGGGATAGGAGATATACATAGGCAAGGGAGCACATACAATTTGTCTATGGGAGGTGCAGGGTATGCAATAATCGACCCTTATCAAATAAACTTGCTCAATCCAGCCACATACAGCTATTTGGCTAACACCACATTCCAAGTTGGAATACGTGCTCAACTTCTTCAGTTAGACAATGGCACAGCAAAACAGACCTTGGGATCTGGGAATTTGAATTTCGGTTCTATGATAATGAAAAGAGCCGGAAGTAAATGGGCATTTGGATTTGGATTGGTGCCTTACAGCACTTCAGGCTACCTTATCACAGAAACTGTAGAAGACGAAAATGTTGGCGAAGTCAAATAC
>CAZKMC010000019.1:15921-19699 GCA_964553485.1 uncultured Comamonadaceae bacterium | reverse complement strand
CAAAAGATTAGCAATCAAAGCACGTGATGGGAAGATCACCATTGACGAAATGACCGGAGGCACTTTTACAATTACCAATGGTGGAGTTTTTGGGAGCATGCTTAGTACCCCAATCATAAACCCACCTCAAAGTGCCATTTTAGGAATGCACAACATAGTAGAAAGGCCAATGGCGGTGAATGGCAAAGTAGTAATTCAACCAATTATGTATGTGGCATTAAGTTATGATCACAGAATCGTAGATGGAAAAGAAAGTGTGAGCTTTTTGGTTCGAGTGAAAGAGATGCTAGAATCACCTGAAAAAATGTTGTTCGGCGCTAAAAGCCCAACTGAAATATTATTAGGACTTTAATGCCATTTAATTGGTAGTTGTTGTACTCATAAAAAAGAAACAAAAATAAAAAGGGACTCTCGTTAGTGTCCCTTTTTGTTACCTTTCCAGAAGGGGAGAGGCCTTTCTTAACCAAAATAGTCTTTGATTATTAATATGCTGGTAGTGATGTGTCTATATCATTCACCCAGGCTAAAATTCCGCCCTTTAGGTTGTACAAGTTATCAAAACCAAATTCATTTTCAAGTTTTTTAATTGCTTTTGCGCTTCGCACTCCCGATCTGCAATGAACAATTACCTTAGTATCTTTTCGAATATTCCCTGCGAATTCACTCACAGAATTCAGAGGAGCAAGTTGCGCTCCAATGTTCACAATCTCGTATTCATAGGGCTCTCGGACATCAATAACTTGAATGTCTTGTCCCGATTTTATCATTTCATTCAGTTCAAAAACATCCAGTTCTTTTACTTCTTCTGTATTAGTATTTTCAATTGATTTTATTCCGCAAAACTGCTCATAATCGATGAGTGTAGTTTGTGTTGGGTTTTCACCATTCAATGGGTTGGATGGACTTCTTCTAACCTTCATTGTGCGCGTTTCAAAAGTTGCCGCATCAAACAAGAACAAACGGCCATTCAAAGGCTCGCCCACGCCTGAGACTACTTTGATTACTTCATTGGCTTGCAAAGAGCCAAGTATTCCAGGCAATACTCCAATAACCCCGCCTTCTGCGCAACTTGGCACAAGGCCCGGAGGTGGTGGTGAAGGGAATAGATCACGGTAGTTAGGGCCACGAACTCCGTCTTTGTCTACATAATTGAATACACTTGCTTGTCCTTCAAATCGAAAAATAGATGCATATACATTTACTTTATCTAGGAGAACACAGGCGTCATTAACCAAATAACGAGTTGGGAAATTATCTGTACCATCTGCCACTACATCATAGTCCTTAATGATATCCAAGGCGTTAGCTGAAGTGATTTGAGTATTGTACGTGTGAATAGTAATGTGTGGATTCAGATTAGCAATGCGTTTCTTGGCAGCTTCTACTTTTGGTTTGCCCACATCGTCAATTCCAAAAAGCACTTGTCTTTGCAAATTAGAGGCTTCTACTATGTCAAAATCAACAATTCCGAGGGTGCCAATACCGGCAGCAGCGAGGTACAAAAGGAGAGGGCTTCCTAATCCACCAGAACCAATCACGAGGACTTTTGCACCTTTAAGTTTGCGTTGTCCTTCTATGTTAAATTCCGGAATAATGAGATGTCGACTATATCTTTCGAGTTCTTCTTTTGAAAATGAAATTTCCATTTGAGTTAGCTTTTATCTTATTAAATAGAACCTCCCGCAATAGCTGGAATAATAGAGATTACAGTGTCATTTTGAACGGCCGTAGAACCATTGTTCAGGCTTTGAATATCCTCATCACCAACATACACGCGAACAAAAGAACGGATTTGACCTTCGGCATCCAATAATTGATTTTTAAGAGGGTCATATTTAGAAACAAGGTCAGCGATTACGCCGTCAACCGTATTTTGTGAACTTTCAAACTGGCCTTGGCCGTCGGTGAATTTTCTCAATGGGGTCGGAATGATTAGTCGGGCCATTTTAATGTTTTATTTAAGGGTAAGTATAGTTTCTTCTTCAAATTTGCGTTCTGAATTTAATTGCCAAGAACGGACGGCTTGTATTTCTTGTTCATTTACGCTCAAGATGATATAGCTAAACCAAGGCATTGCAACTACTCTGTCATGTTCTGAAGGTATAGCCGGATGCAAAGGATGGCTGTGGTAGATTCCAAGAAGGTCCAATCCGGTTTCAACTGCAAATTTTTCTGCCTTCATATAATCTATAGGATCTATCTGAAACCTTCTTCGTTGGTCACCATCTTTGACATTTGTGACGGTCTGAGCTAGGGTGATATCCCTGATTTCACCGTCTTTGCCATAAAAAAAACCACAGCACTCATTAGGAAATACATCTAACGCATGTAATTTCATTGCTTCAATTGCCTGATGATTGATGTTAAGTGGTGACATTACGGTTTATTTATATAGGCTTTTTACAACCTCTCCATACTTGGATGCATCGTCTGCAAATACAGTTACAATAACACCTTCATCCAATTCTTCGGCAAGTTTCAAAGCTCCATTGAGGTTTGCTGCAGCAGAAGGACTAAGTAATAATCCTTCTTTGTTAGCCGCTAGTTTCATGGTCTCATATGCAGCCATTGTGTCTGCAAGACGAATTTCATCTGCAAGTTTTGAATTGTATATTCCTGGAACTCGAGCTGTTTCAAGGTGCTTCCATCCTTCCATTCCATGTAAGGCCGTTTCTGGCTGCAACGCGATTAATCGAATATCTTCATTGAATTCTTTCAGCCTTTTCCCTGTTCCACTGAAAGTACCGGTTGTACCCAGGCCACTGATAAAATGAGTAATTTGTTGTTCTGTCTGCTCAATGATTTCTGATGCTGTTCCAAAATAATGAGCTTGCCAATTATTGTCGTTGTTGTATTGATCAGCGTAGAAGTATTGATCAGGATTTTCAGCGGCTAATTCTTTTGCTTTGTCTTGGCTTCCATCCGTGGATTCAAAGGGACTGGTATAAATTACCTCAGCACCAAGAGTCTTAAGGATGTGCTTCCGTTCTTGAGAGGCATTTTCTGGAATACAAAGAGTCAGCCCAATCTTGGCTACTGCACAGAAAATGGCATATGCAATTCCTGTATTCCCACTGCTTGCATCCAAAAGTCTTTTAGAAGGAGTCAATTCTCCGGTATATATAGCATGTTGCAAAATGCGGTAGGCCGCCCGTGCTTTTACGCTACCTCCAAATTGCTGCCATTCTAATTTGGCAAAAATCTTGACCCGCGGATTAGGGTTTAAGTTTTGAATTTGGAAAAGCGGGGTATTCCCCACTAAATGAGCCAACTCATCTAATTGGGTGTTTTGGGAGTGTCTATGGGATGGAAAAACGCTGTTCATAAGGATACGTTGTGAAGTCATATACGTGAATTTTTTGTTAGGGTTCGAATGTGCTCAAAATGAAAAAGGCCCTGTTCAATTTGAACAGGGCCTTTTCACTTCTTGCGAAGTCTGAAAATTATTACACCATGTTCTGTTTGCGCCGCTTAAAGCAACAACATGAAACAGAACAGATGATGTAAAATGAATTCATGACTCGTTTACTAATTAAAAAAAACCAAACCAAAAACAAAAACCCCTGCTGAAAATTTCAGCAGGGGTTCAATATTGTGGATACCAAATATTGTCCTACTGATCCTTTCGGTCAGAACAGCAACAGCAAGTGGTATAATAATACATATTCATGGTTAAAAATATAAAACAAAAATTGCAATATCCGACGAATTGCATGAAAAACCCGATAAAATGCTCTTTTGAGTAGTTATCTAAATACGCTGAAACGTTCTGAATCCA
>CAZKMC010000019.1:0-15911 GCA_964553485.1 uncultured Comamonadaceae bacterium | reverse complement strand
CAGGGTAAACCCGAGGAGACAAGACCCGCCGTAACTAAAGAAAGGAAGTGGAATTCCAATTACAGGCGCAAGTCCCAATACCATTCCCACGTTTATGAGAATGTGCATGAACAGAATGCTCGCCACGGAGTATCCATATATCCTTGAGAATTGGGATCGTTGTCTTTCGGCAAGAGAGATGATCCTGAGGATCAACACAGCAAAGAGCAATATGACAAACGAGCTTCCCAGAAAACCCCATTCTTCGCCAATAGTACAGAAAATGAAGTCTGTATTTTGCTCTGGCACAAAGTTGTATCTCGTCATTGGGCCTTTCAGAATTCCTTTGCCTGTCCACCCTCCTGAGCCAATTGCTGTTTTGGCATGGCGGATGTTGTAATCGGCATCAGTGTTTTCTACCGGCAGGCCAAAAAGCACATAAATACGTTCTTTCTGGTGAGGTTTTAAAATGCGCTCTACTCCGGTGTTCACCGTATAAGAAAAAGCCAAAGCGGCGATGGTACTTGCTAAAACGATATTGACATTACGCCTGCGAAACCGTGGTAAAACAAATGCGCGAACACTGAACAAGCCACCCACACCAACTAAAATTACTGCAACAACTAACCAGCCCATTCCACTTCCGATGCCGAAAAAGGGATAAGTAAATGTGGTGGCACCTAGTAAAATAGTAACCACCGCTAAGAGGAGTGCCGCAAAACCAATAATCAAAATATTTCCAGAAAGGCCCTCGCGGTAGAGTGCAAATATAAAAGCTGAAAACACGAGCACCGTGCCAGCATCAGGTTGCAATAAAATTAGCCCCGCCGGTATTGCGATAATAAGGAATGCTTTGAAACGTGTTCCTAGAGCTTTGAATCTGGTGCCTGAAGAATTAATAAAGTAAGCGAGAAAAAGAGATGTGGCCATTTTCGCAAACTCCGAGGGCTGGATGCTGAATGATCCCACGCCAAACCAAGACCGTGCACCTCCAATCTTTTTGCCAATTAGCAATACAAGTACCAGCATTACGAAAACGACCCCATAGATTACTGGGGCAAATCTGTTGAAAAACTCTCCCTCAATGTTCAGTATAAAAAAGCCAACTAGAAGGCATACTCCAATAAAGAGGAGTTGTTTGCCATAAGGTTGGGACATGTCATATAACTTGGGGAAATCCGGGTCATACGAAGCTGAATATACGCTTACCCAACCCAACAACATAAGGAACACGCACAAGGCCAAAGTAAGCCAGTCAATGTTCTTTCTTATGTCTGATCTAGTGCTCATATCAGTTTGGTAATGGCTCTGGAAAAGCCTGATCCATTATTCTCTTCTCTTTTAAAGGGTCTTGGATGGAATCAGTCAAATACTTTTCAATCATCAAGGCTGCAATAGGCGCAGCCCAGGTTCCGCCAAATCCTGCAGACTCTACATATACAGAAATGGCAATTTTCGGATTTGTTTTGGGAGCAAATGCAATGAATACACTGTGGTCTGGTAAGGGGTCGTTTTGTACGGTTCCCGTTTTTCCACAAACTTCAATTCCTGGAATTCTAGCCCTTCTTGCCGTTCCACCTGTCTGGTCCACCACATGTTGCATGGCGTCAATTACCAAATCAAAATGTTTTGGATCTACCCCGCAGTCATGTTTGACTTTGAAGATCTCAGGTTTACCCTCCTTGTTTATGCTTTTGACAATATGAGGAGAATAGTAATATCCTTTGTTAGCAATAATCACCGCCAGATTAGCCATTTGGAGTGGGTTGGTCAGCATTTCTCCTTCACCAATTGCCAACGAATATATGGTGCTGTAAGCCCATCTTCCTTCGCCATATTTTCTATCAAAATATCCTTTGTCAGGGACATTCCCAACCACAACCCCAGGAATGTCTGTTCCTAGGTTGGTTCCAAAACCGAACTGTTGAACTCTACCACTCCATCTTTCTAATCCAATGCCTGAGCTCTTAAAGATACTTTGTCCGTTATTGGCTTGAACCATTCGTTTCATGACTTGATGAAAATATGGGTTGCAGCTGTGTATGATTGCTCCTTTCAGGTCATCATTACTATGGGCACCATGGCAACCAATAATTCCTCTGTTACAACTGATTCGGGTCTCTGGAGTTATTGCTCCCTCATCAAGAGCAATTAGAGACTGAACAAGTTTGAAAATTGATCCAGGTCTGTAAGTACCCTTTACAGCTCTGTTGTAAAGAGGCAGCTGCGAATCGGTTCTTAGTTTGTTGTAATTCTCTCCGCGTTTTCTTCCTACCAACAAGTTGGGGTCATAGGTGGGGCTGCTTATCAAAGCAAGCACTTCTCCAGTGCTGGGCTCAATGGCTACAATGCTTCCTTTTTTATTTAGCATCAGGGCTTCTCCATAAGCTTGAAGCATTGCGTCAATGGTAGATATAAGGTCTTTACCAGAGACTGCGGTAGTGTCATATTGCCCGCTGGCATAACTTTCCTGCACTTTGTTCAAGACGTCAACCAGCACGTATTGACTTCCTTTTTCTCCCCGCAAAGCTTTCTCATAGACCATTTCAACCCCACCCTTACCGATGTAGTCGCCACTTTTGTAGTAGCTGTCCGATTTAATTTCTTCGGGACCAACCTCGCCAATGTCTCCAAGGAGCAAAGCACCGATTCCGTTTTCATAGCTTCTTACTGTTCGAGGCTGACCATAGAAGCCCGGGTACTTATATAGCTGTTCTGAAATAGTAGCATAGTTTTCAGGAGCAATCTGTTTGAGGAATACAGATGATTTGTAGCTGGCATATTTCCTTGCTGCTTTAAGCTTGGTATCGAACTCTGCTTTATCAATTCCCACCAACTCGCAGAAAGCCAAAGTGTCAATATTTTTGACTTCTCTGGGAATAACCAATAGATCAAAAATTGCTTGATTGGCCACTAGTAGCTCATTGTTCCTGTCGAAGATCAATCCTCTTGAAGGGTATTTTCTGAGCTTTCTCTCGGTGAGATCTGCGGCCTTGATTTTCCAGTGATCATCGGCCACCTGCAGAACAAATAGTCGAATGATGAAAACCAGTGTGATTAAAGAAACAATCCCAATGATGACATATCTGCGATCAGAGGTGTTCATATTCTGCTGCGTTCTTTGGGAGTGAAAATTAGGTATTGACCGAGCACCATTAGTAACACTGTGGTTAAACTACTTAACGCAATTTTTTCTAAAGTAAATGACAAGTCTGTAAAACGGAATACCTCCATAAAAAAGAGCAGTGAATGATGACATAGGGTCAAAATCCCGGCATACGTTAAATACCAGCTAAGGCCTAAATCCTGAACGGTTGGTGTCAACCCAAATTCGTACCCTTCTCGTGGAGCAAGTAAACGCAATACATGTGGTTGGGCAAATGCCAGAAAGACACATGCAGATGTGTGCATGCCGATGGTGTTGGTGAATGAATCCATGAAAATTCCGGCAACAAATCCAATAACCAACAACAACAGGCGAGGTGTCTGAAGGGGCAACATGAGTATGGCAAAAATATATACCGAAGGAAGAATAAGGCCAGATGCCAAGTCAAGTCGATTCACGATTAAACCTTGCAAAAGAATCAAAAAGATAATGCGGATGATATGTCTCGGGACTCCGCCTATCATTTTGACTCAAGACTTTCTTCAAGTTGACGTTGTTCGTCAACTAGTAGATGGTGGATGACTTCAATATGCCTCAGTTTTCTAAAATTCGTGGAAAGCTTAATGTCGATTTTATAGAAATTTCCTCCCTCTGGAATCTCAAATTGTTTAACCGTGCCTACGAGAATATCTTCTGGGAAATAACTCGAATAACCTGTTGTGACCACAGTATCTCCAATTTGCAATTGAATGTGTTTTGGAATTTCAATGACTTTGGCAACTTCCGGGTCATGTCCCTCCCAAACAAGTCGGCCAAAATATCCTTGATCTTTGATTCGAACACTCGCAGAAAAATTGTTGTTGATGATCGGCATTACAGCACTGAAATGTTCGCTTACGTCTTTGACAATACCTACCAGTGCACCGTGAGCAACAACGCCCATTTCTGGTTGAACCCCTGTTAGGCTGCCTTTGTCGATGGTGATGAAGTTGTTTTTTCTATTGACTGAATTGTTCACCACTTTGGCCGGCAAATGCACATATCGCCTTACATGTACAGTGTCATTTACAATAATAACGGCGTCACTAAGTGGTAAAAAAGCGCCGCTTCTTTGGGAACGCAAAAGAGCATTTTCCTTTGCAAGAGTGTCGTTTAAAGCTTGAAGCCTCAAATATTCAGAAATTTTTGAACGCTGCTTGAAGATCCCTCCAACCAAACTGTTGGAAGAGTTGATAAAACTAGCTTGCTGGTAGTTGTTATTATTTACCAATAGAGCGAGAGCTATTGACTGGAGCAGCATGAATACCAGGAAAACGTGATACCTATAGATGAGCCGCCAGAGATTTCGCATCTCGTTATATATCCACTATTAATAATTCCTTTGGCGGATTACTCCCGCATGAGGAATTGGAATTTATGAATGTTCTTCAATGCTATTGCAGTACCCTTGGCTACAGCGCGAAGCGGGTCTTCAGCAACGTGCACAGGAAGTTTGGTCTTAATTGAAATTCTTTTGTCTAGCCCACGTAAAAGTGCACCTCCACCAGCTAGATAGATTCCAGTTTTGTAAATGTCTGCTGACAACTCAGGTGGAGTGTTTTCAAGTGCTGATAAGATAGCTTCTTCAATTTTTGAAATAGACTTATCAAGCGCATGAGCTATTTCAGTGTAGCTCACATAGATTTCTTTTGGGATTCCTGTCATCAAGTCACGTCCTCTTACAGCGTAATCCGCTGGGGGATCATCCAATTCAGGCAAGGCAGAACCAACTTCAATTTTAATTTGCTCTGCTGTGCGCTCTCCAATCAAAATATTATGCTGACGGCGCATGTACTCTTCAATGTCTTGTGTGAATTCATCCCCTGCAACGCGGATGTTTTTATCAGTCACAATTCCTCCAAGAGCAATCACTGCAATTTCAGAAGTTCCTCCTCCAATATCAATGATCATGTTACCCATAGGTTCTTCTACGTCAATTCCAATTCCGATGGCTGCAGCCATAGGCTCATGGATAAGGTATACTTCCTTGGCACCAGCATGTTCTGCGGAATCTTTTACCGCTCTTTTTTCAACTTCAGTGATCCCAGATGGAATACAAATTACCATGCGCAAAGAAGGAGCAAACCAGTTTTTTCCCTGTTTGATCATTTTGATCATGCCTTTGATCATGTCTTCTGCGGCATGAAAATCAGCAATTACACCATCTTTTAGGGGCCGAATGGTCTTGATGTTTTCATGGGTTTTTCCATGCATCTGTTGAGCCAGCCTGCCTATTGCAACAGTTTTATTGGTTGTTCTGTCCTTGGCCACAATAGATGGCTCGTCCACCACTACTTTATCGTTGTAGTAAATGATGGTGTTCGCCGTTCCCAGATCAATGGCGATCTCTTGCATGAAAAAATTAAACAACCCCATGTGCCTTGCTTCGTGCTAATTGTTGTGCTGAACTATTGCGGTGATTTTGACAAATATAGTCAATGCTCTTACACCTTAGGGCATTGCAATTAAGCGTATTGTTTTTTCAAGTATTTGTTTCAAAATGAAAACAAATTAATGCTTAAAATGACGATGCCCTGTAAAGTACATCGCTAAGTCATTTGCATCGCAATAATCAATTGATAACTGGTCCTTGATGCTTCCTCCAGGTTGAATGATCGCAGTGAT
The DNA here is from genome assembly GCA_964553485.1 of uncultured Comamonadaceae bacterium. GTDB lineage: Bacteria > Bacteroidota > Bacteroidia > Flavobacteriales_D > Sanyastnellaceae > CAZKMC01. Next base: position 10,162 of record CAZKMC010000019.1, on the reverse strand, counting down.
GCCGGCTTCTTTTGCCATTTCTACACAATCTGGAAATGGGAAAAAGGCATCTGAGGACATGACCGCACCATGAAGATCAAAATCAAACCCATTGGCCTTTTCTACCGCATGTTTCAATGCGTCTACACGCGATGTCTGCCCAGTGCCGCTTGCCAGGAGTTGTTGATTTTTGGCAAATACTATGGTATTTGACTTGGTATGTTTCACCAATTTATTAGCAAAAACCATGTCTGAGATTTCAGCATATGTGGCGTTCTTGTTGGTAACAAGTTTCAAATGACTTGCATCCTCAGTGAGAGTATCCCTGTCTTGCATCAACACACCATTCAGAATTGTGCGAATCTGTCTTGGAGGTAAGTCCCAACTTTTCTGAACTAGGATAATTCGATTTTTCTTGGATTCAAGGATGTGCAAAGCCTCCTTGGAGTAGCCAGGAGCTATGACCACTTCACAAAACAGCGAATTAATTTCTTCAGCTGTACTCAAATCTAGTGGAGTATTTGAAATCAAGACACCACCAAAAGCAGAAACAGGATCTCCCGCCAAGGCTGCTTTGTAAGCATCAAGCAAGGTGGATCGGGTGGCCATGCCACACGCATTGTTGTGCTTTAGGATCGCAAATGAGTGGTCATCATTCTTAAATTCATTCATTAGGCTCACAGCAGCGTCAACATCCAGGAGGTTGTTGTATGACAATGCCTTTCCATGCACTTGATCAAACATTGCTTCCAAGTCGCCAAAAAAGTAGCCTTGTTGGTGCGGATTCTCTCCGTATCTCAAAGTATGACCTCTGTCATCGCTTTGTTTTAAAATCGGCCTGTCATCTGTATTGAAGTACTGAAAAATGTGCGTGTCATAGTGAGACGAAATATGGAAGGCATGAGCGGCAAGCTCTTTCCTCAAGCTCAAATCAGTAGAACCATTTTGCTCCTTCAAAATGTTCAATAATCTTGTGTATTGATCTCGCGATGGAACGATTACCACATCTTTGAAATTCTTTGCGGCGGCTCTTATCAATGAGATTCCCCCGATGTCTATTTTTTCAATTACGTCATCATGCGAAGCGCCGCTTGTTACCGTGTCTTCGAACGGATACAAATCCACTATGACCAAATCCAAAACAGGAATTTCATACTCTTCCAATTGTTGAACGTCTGAGTCCAATTCTCTTCTTCCCAAAATCCCACCAAAAACTTTTGGATGTAACGTTTTTACTCTTCCTCCAAGAATTGACGGATAAGTAGTCAATTCCTCTACAGGAATCACTCCTACGCCCAAAGACTCAATGAAAGCTTGTGTTCCGCCCGTAGAATAAATGGTAACTCCAAGTCTGTCCAATTCTTTTATGATTGGGTCAAGCCCTTCCTTATGGAAGACTGAAATCAATGCGGTTTTGATAGTTTTCTCCCCGTTCATGAGATGATGGTGTAAATACTTCAATGGATTAAGGCTGCAAAAGTACGAATTGGAGCGGCATGCAACAAGCCTCAGACAAGGTCATTATGCCTCATTTATTTGAGTTGTTAACTTTCTTTGAGGAAGGGTGTCGTACTTTCCTTCCAGCAATCTTTATCTTCACACATTCAATCACTTGTGTGGATTGATAGAAAGTTATTTCCAAACCTGAATTTTCTGCCTTTTGTTACTCTGGCTCCGACTCATAAAAGAAAGTATCGTATTTGCCTGGCAAGCGATCGTTACCAATAAATTGCGCACATTTTTGTCGCTGTTGGGAGTCATGGTCGGCATCTTTGTCATCACAGCTGTCTTCACTCTGGTGGATACAATGGAAAGCAATCTCAAGGATACATTTAGTATGTTGAGCGACGACGTTCTCTTTGTTCAAAGGATGCCATGGGGGCCCGAAGAAGGGGATGAAGAATACGCCTGGTGGAAATACATGCAGAGGCCCCAGGTAAAGCTCAGCGACATGAAAGCGCTGGATGAGCGATTGACGATGGCTGACGCGGTCAGTTTTCAGATTGGCGGTAATGCTACAATCGAGCGTTTGAACAGCAACATTTCTGCTCAGCTGGCAGCGGTGAGTTATGACTACAAGGAATGCGTTTCCTTCAACCTTTCTGACGGCAGGTACTTCACCCAAATGGAGATGGAAAGTGGAAGAAACGTGGCCATAATTGGCGCAGATGTGGCGGAAGCACTTTTTGAGAACTCATTACCCATTGGCCAACGTATCAAGGTGAAAGGCCAGCGCATGGATGTGATCGGTGTTTTCAAAAGGGAAGGGACTTCAATTATCAGTGATGGTTTTGATCATGTGGTGATGGTGCCGGCAGAATATGGTTCCAGACTGATCGATTACAAAAACTCGGAGTCTTCCATCTCTATCAAGGCAAAAGAAGGAGTGGACATTGAAGAGTTGAAGTCAGAGATTCTGCAACAGTTTCGGCCAATTCGAAAAGTAAAACCGGGAGAAGGGAACAATTTCTCCATCAATCAAATGGACATCATTTCTGGTTTGATTGACAGTGTCTTTGCCAACGTAGAGATTGGAGGGTGGCTCATTGGAATTTTTGCCATTCTAGTAGGATGTTTCAGCATCGCCAACATCATGTTCGTGAGTGTTCGTGAGCGCACCAAGATCATCGGAATTCAAAAAGCGCTTGGAGCAAAAAACGTATTTATACTGGCACAATTTCTTTTTGAAGCCGTGGCTCTATGTCTGTTTGGAGCAATCATGGCTTTTCTGCTTGTGATCCTATTGGCAGGCATTGTGAATGCCATTGACATCGGCATTGACATTGGTATTTATCCTGGTAGGTTCATCATCGCCTTAGTCATTGCCTTGGTTTCGGGGTTGGTTGCCGGAATCATTCCCGCGGTTCAGGCTTCCAGAATGGATCCTGTAGACGCTATGCGGTCATAGCCTCACGTTTCTTTCCTCTTGAGCTCTTTGCCAGAAACGGTGGGCTCTTAGATGTCCAAATAATCTTCCTCGTGCAAAGCACAAAAGAAAAAGGCCCGCACAATGGCAGACCTTCTTCTTGGGTATCACAAAGTGATGTGATTGCGTTTAATTCTTTACAAAAGTTTCTGAATGAACGAGCGTGTTTGAACTCGATACGTGCAACGTGTAAACTCCTGTGGCCAAAGCTGAAATGTCCAGACTAAAGTTTTCTGCCGCAGCATTGTCTTTCTTTTCATCAATGACGAGTTGACCCGCCATATTGAACACCGCAATGTGCATGTCTTCATCAGACTCAGTCACAATTTCCAACTTGATCGACTCATCGCCAATATTGATCTGGATTTGATCTTGAGACCCTTCCATTTCGAGTCTGGCCAATGTATCAACACCCGAGTTGTTTCCGCTTGGACCACCTCCCATAGTAATGGTGATTTCCACTTGGGCTGTATCTGAACAGAATTCATTGAGTGCCACTACCGTGGCGAGGAAGGTTCCGTGTGAGTCATAGGCATGCTGAGTCATAAAGCTGGTTGTATCCGTGTTCCCATCACCAAAGTTCCAAACAAGCTTGTCTGCATTTAAGGATGTGGAAGAGAACTGAATTACACCACCTTCTTCAAGGCTTGTAGTTGTCTGGTTGATCGATATTCCCGCCTGTGCAGCGTTTGCATCTCTCAGGTTGATGTTCCACAAATCGATTTCCGCTCCACAAATGTTGAATGCATGCACTGAATAGATCTCTGGTTGTAGTCCGCCGATCAAAGTATCCGCATTGAGGCCGGTAAAGGACTTCACAGTCTGCCCATAATAATCTTCTATCGTTAAGTCCCAATCAAAATGTTCTGCGAGGTCAATGTAAAGTGAACCAGCATCAAGAAGGTTACAATCCGCCACATAACCTGTCGCCTCCAACTGCATTGCTGGAGCTGCTTTTACTTCCACCACTTTGTATGCAGTATTGCAGTATTCATTCTCATTGGTTACCATGATCTCATAGTATCCAGGGTTGGCATTTTCAAGAACGTCAACAGAAGTAGCACCTACTGTTTCTTTCACTAACATTCCCATTTCATCTGTCCAGGTGAAGTTCCATGGAGCTTCTCCAAAACCTTGAGCAATGACCTCGGCGTCGTCTGATTCGGGACAAGTTTCGTCCAAAACAGTCACGTCCAAAGTAGCGGCAAGGTGCAAGACAAAACGATCATCTGTTGTCTTTTCTGTCACAGTAAACGTGTAGGTGTCTCCCTGATTCATAGGAACCATTTTGTCCAATTCCGTGTCTTCAAGCGTGAGGCATACGTCATCATTGAAACTGTCTACACCTGCATTGCTGATGTACATTTCTGTATGCTCACCTGTTTTTACTTCCAACGGAATGATTTGTCCGTCTTCAGGAATAGGCATCATTGAAATACTCAAAGGCACCTCGTCTTCTGCATTTTCAGATTTCACTGCAATGGAAGGAAGGTGTGCGTTGGTAGGATAGAATTTATATGCGTCTATATTCTCGTCATATCCTTCCGTTGCATGTTGGTTGAATCCAAACACACACTCGTCTGAAATGTCATCATGAGACAATCTGATACGCACTGTAGTTTCCGTGTATGCATCGGCTGTTCTCAGTTGAGCGCCATGACCTTTGGTCTTGGCCGCCTCAGTAAGTCTTAAATGTCCGGTTGGGCCAACTGCTTTGACCCAAAACGCTTGTCCCGGAGCAATTCGATTGTCCATGTTCCCTATGTTGATGCCATTTACATAACTGCAATACTGACCGGTTGAAGGGTCAAATGCGTAGATGGAATTGCTCATTCCTACTTTAGAAAAACCGCTTTCTTTGTCCCAGTCAATGGCGCTTGGGAAAGGATTTGCAACCAAATTCCAACCATCGTTGCCAGGTGTTCCATCCCCATCTGTATAAGAAAGATCAATATCCACTGTTCCTGTTGGAATAGCTCCGGTTATATCAATGGTAGTTGGTGAGGGTAGAAAGTAGATGAAGTACCCCCTTTTGGAATCAATGGTATCTGAGATGCTCTGAATTCCTGTAAATCCAACGTTCAAATCGGACTCATCTCCCTCATAATATGTTTCATTATAATAACGGATATTGGCCCAAGGGTTATCCGCACTAGGATAGTCTCCACCTTCAATACCGGTTTTTGGAATATCGTCGTTGAACTGGTCAAATGTGACGCCGTTCAATGGGGTGCAAACCATTCTCCACCCTCCAGGTCCAGCAGGATAATACTGCTCAACGGTGATGGTGTCTCCAAGGAAGGATGCTGCTGACTTGATTTCACCGATTGTGCCGTAATAATCTGCACCAGCTTTGAGGGTCAACATTTTTCCATTTGTATGAAAGGTTCCTTTTTTCATTTCAATGTTGCCTTTCACATCCACATCACATTGTAATTCGAGTGAGCCATTCGTGTCCATGAGGATGTTTGTAAAAACTGGATTGTTTGCGCCCTTTATTTTTTGTGAAGTATTACCGTTGATTTTGACTGTTCCAGTGTTCATGTTGAAATCACCATGATTGATCAAATCACCTTTTAATTTTAACTCCGCGTCTTCATCTGCAAATTGAATATTTGTTCCTTCAGCAATGATGAGATTTCGAACTGTTATGATTCCATCAAGTATTACTGGATTTCCTGGAGATAGGACATAGACGTCGTCGTCATTTCCTGGAGAATCACCATTCTGCCAGTTGTCATCTTCACCCCAAGTATCGTCTGCGCCTCCTACCCACACAAAGAGTCCATCAACACAAACTTCCAATTTGGTAGTAGAACCAAAGTCTACGTTATCCATTTCGGCAATTTTATGATTTTGACTATTTTCGAAATAGAAATCACCATCTTGATTGCATTGCCAGAGTTCTGACCCCTCAAGACCATCACCATATTCATCATAGATGGTGAAAGTGTAGCAGCCATTTGGCAAGCAAAAGGTTTCTGTAATCACATCTTCGTATTCTGGAAAACTGTTTGAATAGGTTCCTGCAGCTACTGAACGGAGGACATTACCTTCTGAATCGGCCAAAGACCATGAGATATCGCTTGCAAAACAATCCGGCTCAAGAAACATTGATAATTCTGTTCCAATGTCTGAATGAGGAATAGTTATTTCCTGGCTCAGGAGCTCAGTACTTGCGCTGTTACCGGCTGTTAGTTTTGCGGTCACAATAGTTCCAGATGGAAATTGAACAGTGGGGTTTGGGCTAGTTGATGCAGAAGGGGTTCCGTTTTCGAATTCCCAAACCAATCCGGTAGCATACAAACTTGAACTGTTGAATGTGTACCACGCATTTTCGCAATCACCTTTGGTTTGTTCAAATGTGAAATCCACCTGGACAGGTGGCAAAATGCAAGAGCCGTCATCCACCGTAGCAGATGAGACATAATTGTTAGCTTCGGGATTGGTGCACCCGGGGTGTACACAAAATTGCTTGAATGTGGAGTACGAGAATGCAGGGTCTAACATTTTAGCCAAAGTATCTCCATTGGCCACAAGGCTATAGTCTCCATTGACATTGCAGGAATTCCAAATGGAACCGATCATTCCGTCACCGTTGCTATCTATCAAACGAAAGGTATAGCATTCTCCAGCTTCCAATGAAAGCGCAATTTCCTGAGTGCCTTGTCCGTTTGAGAAGTCCTGTTCGTAGGTGCCGACGCTTGCTTCATAAACAACGTTGCCATCCCAGTCTTTTAATGTCCAGCTGGTCTCATCTCCCCAGCAATCGAGGTCCAGGTGCAGTGTAGCATCAATATTTTGTGTTATTCCCTGAAATGAGGTAAACATCTGGCAGATCAAGCTAACAGTAACGAATTTGCTTGTAACTGAATTGTTCTTAGTTTTCATAAATTGGAATCAGACGACTTCACCCTTTGCTACGATGTTTGCTTTAGGAAGTTGAACGCATTTGAGCCTTTGGGAACCTACTGACCGCCTGCTCAGAATTGTCCTACAAGGTTTGTCAGTCGAGGTAAAAATTTGGCTGGAAAAAGAGACTAGCATTTGACTGAACGGCAAAATAATGTGATGCCGATTTTCCTCGTGCGGCGCACATAAAAAGCCCACGTAAAGCAGGCTTTTTATGATTTAAAAAAGGGGAGTTTATTCTTTCAAGAAAGTCTCTGAGTGCAGCAATCGATTAGCAGATGTCTCATGCAAATAGTGCATGCCCGTGGTCAAATTACTGATGTCCAACTCGCAATTCTGAGCGTCTGAGGGGCTCTTGGATTGGGTAAAAACCAGACCACAGTTCATGGTGTAAATGGCAAATTGACAGGCTTACTCAAGCAGTGAAATCACTTCAATGGAGAGGTTGTTTTCCATCACTTTCATTCGCACATCTGTTTGATTTTCCTCTGATGTTAAGATGGATTGAGCTTGTACGTTGTGCACAGATGAGACCTTGATCTCTTTGGAAGTGCTGTATGTGCAAAATTCGTTTTTTGCCACTATCGTGGCGAGGAAGGTTCCCTAGGAGTCATAGGCATGCTGGACTAAAAGGCTATGTTCATTGGTAGTTCCATCACCAAAATCCCATCGGGTTTCTTCCGCATTGGTAAGCGAAGAGTTGAATCGAATTACACCTCCATTTTCCAAGTAAGCGAGACTCTGATCAGATTTGATAGCGCATTCTACCGCATGGGTGTCGAGCAGATCAATATTTTAGACCAGCTGTTCCTGACCACATTTGTTAGAGATGTGCAAGGAATACGTTTCCGTATTGAGGCCTTGGATAGTGAAATCTTCATTTTTATAAGTGAATTCATGAATTATGAATCCGTTTTCGTCTTTGAGATCAAAGCTCCAATCAAGTCCTTCTACAAGGTCGATTTGAATCATTCCTTGTTCATCTTGGGTGCAACTTGCTGGAATATCTGAAATGGAAAGACTGGCTTGCTCAGGTGCGTCCAGCTCTATGATCTTGACTGCTGTATTGCACGTCTTTTGACGGTTTTTTACTTATAATTCGTAGTGCCCAGGGGTCAAATTTTTCAAGACATCGGGTTGGTCTGAATTTTTGGTCTCCTGCATCACGGTGCGCATCTCGTCTTTCTATGTAAAATTCCATGGAGCGCTCCCAAATCCTCCGGCAACAATGCTTGAGCTGAGATTATCCGGACACCCTTCATGAACCACCTCGGCATTGAGTTGGGCCTTTACACGCAGTCTGAAACGGTCTTATCTTGTATCTGGTGTGATGTTAAAACGGCATACTTGTCCTTTGTCGAAGGCCACTGTTTTGTTGAGTTCACTGTCTTCAAGCATGAAGCAATAGTCTTCATCGTAGCTATCTATTTCAAGGTTTGAAATATACATTTCAGTATAATTTCCGGTTTTCAATTCCAATGGGATAACCATGTCCTTTTCAGGAACAGGGAGCATTAAGATGCTCATGGACAAAGTACGTTGGTCTGGGACTACTGCTATGGACGGCAGGTTGTTGTCTGTTGGGTAGAATTTGTAGGCATCCATTTCAGAGTCAAACTCAGAAGTTGCATCCGTATTGAAACCAATGACACAGTCGTCCTTGAAATTTTCTTTGCTGATCCGAATTTTCAATAATGCTTCTGTGTTCAGATTAATTTTAGGCATGTGTACGGCCTTGTTCAGGAGTCTTAGTCTCCTCAGTAAAAAGGATCTCGGCGTCTTTCCCCGTAGATTTTACCCAAAAAGCTTGTCCCGGATCAATTCTATTTGACAAATTACCAATGCTCACTCCGTTTACATAACTGCTGTATTGTCCATTTTCTGGATCAAACGCATATAGGCCTGATGCACAAATACGGGTACTTCCTTGATTGGGTGTAAATGACCTACTAATAGTCTATTACCTGTCCCACTTTCAGATTTCACCTACAAAAAGAACTTGCTGGTCAATTTCTAAAATTCCAAGCTTACCCCTGCTTGGAAAATGAGATTATCGGTTGTACTGGAAATAAGTTCATATTGAAAACCACCGGTATCATCAATTTGAATCGAATTTCTGTCAACGAACTTGGTGGCACCGCCTTTCATATTGGCAAACCTGAGTTCTATTGCCAATTCATCTGTTAGCTTGTATTTGGCACCAACTGCCCAACCGTAGGACAAGCCAAAGTTTGGTTTCAGCTTATTCACTTCAACGTCATCGGTATCCTTAATTTCAATTTCGGTTTTTGTGCTGAATGATTTCATTCCGCCAACTAAATCTGCATAGGGCTGGAAAGTTCCTTTAAAAGGTTCAAATCTGAATAAGCCATGGTAGGCGTAATTGTTGCTTTTCACCGACATAGATCCACGGCTATATACATCATCACAGTCTACATCAGTGCCTTCATAGACCCAGATGTCTTCATTGAGACTTCCCATTGAATGCCAGCTGAAGCCGATTCCCCATTCAAAAGGAGTTTGGCGAATATTAAAGAGAAATTGAGCTCCAAACCCAGCTGGAATTCCATCGTAGCTTTCGGCAAAGCTACCTGTGGGAACTGCAACTTGGATTCCTCCGCTGAGAGATGGTGTTCTGACGTCAGCATCAGAATAATTGTATACCGGTGGCTGATTTCCCCAACGATTTACTTGCGCTTGTATTTCAATGAATGAAATAAGGCAGAACAGAAGAAATAGTAGTTTTTTCATGTCGACGGGGTTTGTGACAATAATCGAAAACAACAAGTGTGCCATATCGACCCAATCAAAGATACCTTAGTCTATCTTGCTTAGCAAGAAAAAGCCAATCAGAATGAATTGAAAATCAGTTGGCGATATGCCCGATTTCATATATGATGTTATTAAGCCCGAACGGCCCTGATGACCCTTTCAAGGTCGCAAATTTTGAATGGCTTGTGCACAAAATCCAACATCCCTGCTTCCAAACATTCTTTCTGACTTTCACCAACCACATTGGCTGTTAGGGCAACAATAACAGGCGGATTTTTGATTTCAGACAAAATTCTTTTCGTTGCTGTAATTCCGTCCAATTCAGGCATGTGTATGTCCATGAAAATCAGATCGAAATGTTCTATTTTGCAGGCGTCAATGGCCTCCATCCCGTTTTGTACTAAATGGACGTCATATCCTAAATGTTCAAAAACATAGACGGCTAGTTTTTGATTGATAAAATTGTCTTCGGCCACCATAATTTTCATTGGAAATTCGCAACTCAAAACACCTATTGGCTGGTCATTGTGAATTATAGTTTCCTCTTCTTGATAGGAACCTTTTGACTTTAAT
>CAZKMC010000018.1:11761-19838 GCA_964553485.1 uncultured Comamonadaceae bacterium | reverse complement strand
GGCTAAGCAATCTTGGAAAGCAGAACAATATTTTGAAATGGATTCTCTGGATCTTGCTCTATACGGTGATGGACTCTATCCAGGATTAGAAAACATCGTTGAAGATTACTCTGGTACAAAAGCAGCTTCACGTGCTCACTTCAGCATGGGAACAATCTTTAGAGACCGTGCAGAATATGATCTTGCTTTGGAACATTTCCGACAAGTAGATGCAGGTGATGATGTGGTTGGTACACTGGCACTCGGAAACGTTGGCGACATCCAAATCGAATTAGGTGAAACTCAAAAAGGTGCTGAGACTTTAGAAAGAGCTGCTAGAAAAGGTTCTAAATCATTGTCGGCAGGTTTCCTTGCCCCTATGTATTTCTTCAAGGCCGGAGTTGCTCAATTGGAATTGGGTAACAAGGCTAAAGCAAGAGATATGTTCAAGGAAATTACCGAGAACTACCCTAAGTCTGCTCAGTATTCTGACGCACAAAAATATCACGCCTCGCTTCTAGACGCCTAACCCATGGCGACCTCAGAAAAGAATCTTAGCGCATTTGACACAAGCACACTCCCCAAAGCCTCCAATATGAAGGTGGGGATTGTAGTGAGTAAATGGAATGAGAACATTACTTCCAATTTGCTTAAAGGTGCGCATGAGACTTTGTTGGAATGTGGCGTAGCCGAAAGCAACATTCGCATTGTGCATGTTCCTGGAAGTTTCGAACTACCAATGGCTGCTGGACTCATGCTTGCTGAGAAGCACGTAGAAGGTGTGATCATGTTAGGTAGTGTGATACGAGGAGAAACTTCTCATTTCGATTTCGTTTGTCAGGCCACTGCCCAAGGCGCAAAAGATGTAGCTCTTCAATATTTGAAGCCGGTCATCTTTGGTGTACTCACAGATGACAATCTCCAGCAAGCCGAAGATCGCTCTGGCGGGAAACATGGCAACAAAGGCGTTGAAGCTGCTGTGGCATGTGTCGAGATGATTCAAACATCCAAAGACTTGCGAAATACCTGGGGATTGGGTTTCGAATTTTGACCTAACTTCAAGGCCATGTGCGGAATAGCCGGAATACGGACCACGGACATTGCCCCTCCTAATCATTCTGAATTAGTACACGAGGCCATTGGACGCATCGCTCATCGCGGTCCCGATTTTCAAGACGTTTTTTCTTCCCAATCTTTGACCCTCGGCCATGCCAGATTGAGCATCATTGATCTCCAAGACCGAGCCAATCAACCCATGACCGCGCATTCCGGACGTTATGTCCTTGCCTTCAACGGGGAAATCTACAACTACAAAAAGCTTCGATCAAAACTGGAAGCTGGCGGAATTCAGTTTCACACAGAATCTGACACTGAAGTTTTGCTCCATATGCTCATCACGCATGGTTCAGACGCGCTCCGCTTGCTCAATGGGTGCTTTGCTTTTGCTTTCTCAGATACCCATAAAAATAGTTTGCTACTTGCAAGAGACCGCATGGGCATTAACCCAATGTGGTATGCCTTCTCAGAGGATCAGAAAACATGCTACTTCGCTTCAGAAGCAAAAGCACTGAACAGCATGATGGGCTTTCCTGGTATCAATCAACAAGCCCTTCCCTATTACCTGAGATTCAACTTCCTTCCCGGAAATCAAAGTTTGATGAAGAACCGGCATAAACTTGCTCCGGGACATTTTCTTCAAATTGATAAAAATGGAGTTAAAACCCAGGAGTGGTATAGCCTTGAAAGCACTTTCAAGAAGAAAGTAAGACCGATTGAAACTGACTTGTTTCAAATTATGGAACAAGCAGTTCAAGCTCGTTTGATCTCGGATGTACCCATCGGTTCTTTTCTGAGCGGAGGATTAGATTCTTCCATCATTGCGGCATTGGCGGCAAGATCACATTCAGAGATAGAGACATTCAGTATCGGTTTTCGGGGATCGGATTATTTTGACGAGACCAATTTTGCCAAGGAAGTGGCAGACCACATTGGAAGTAAACACCACGCTTTCCAATTGAGCGAAGAAGATCTTGCCCTGGAAGCTCGCTCTCTGATTGCTGGTCTAGACGAGCCTTTTGCGGATTCCAGCGCCCTTCCAATGTCGTTTCTCAGTCGTCAAACCCGTCAGCATGTCTCGGTTGCATTGAGCGGAGATGGTGCTGACGAGTTGTTTGCCGGGTACAGAAAACATCGTGGACATTTGAAGGCGGTGAATTGGAACAACCCGGTAATGTTGACTTTAGGCAAGATTGCATTGGGATTGACACCGAAACTCTCCTCGCGCGGAGCGCAAACCTCAGATCAAATAAGACGGTTGAGGAAATTAGCCGCCGGACTCCAGCTTACGCCAGAAAACAGGTACAAACAATGGGCGTCTTTTGCTCCAGATGAATTTATGTCGGCATGTGGATTCGATGCTAACAGGCTTCACATCAATCATTTAAACTGGACAAACGAAGATGAGTTGAACACGGTCCTGCTTGCAGACCAACAATTTATCCTGCCCAATGACATGCTTCACAAAGTGGATCTGATGAGCATGCGACATGGGCTAGAAGTACGCACCCCGTTCCTTGATCATCGTGTTGTGGAATGGGCCAACGGGCTCGAGGCAGGTTACAAGTTTGGCCCTACACAGGGGAAAGCAATTTTGCGAACTACTTTCAGCGACCTTTTGCCTCCCCGGATCATAAGCAGATCAAAAAAAGGATTTGAGATTCCTTTAGAAAAACTTTTAGGTGGCGCTCTGCGCGAGGAGATCATCCCTCTCACCAGAAAAAGCACACTCGAAAGCCTCGGAATCCCTCAGCCAGAAAGAGCAGCCTTGTTGGTTCAAAAATTCACCGAGGGCCAATTTCCGGGAATGGCTTCCACTGTTTGGGCGCTTTATGTCCTAATGGCTTGGATGGAATTGCATCAATCCGGAGTTAAATGATTTCTTTTGCATGGTGAAAACGCTTAGCACATATTGGAATGGACGACCACTATTGAGCGTAATGGTCATTGCCTTGGTAATCCGTTTGCTCGCAGCCATTTTTTCACAGGGCTATTTGATGCACGATGATCACTTTCTTGTGGTTGAGACAGCGGCCAGTTGGGCTGATGGCGAAGACTATGACGATTGGCTTCCCTGGAACCAAACGGAAAGACTCGTACACCCGGCAAACTTCGCATATGTAGGTTCGCAGTTCCTGATAATCGAGTTTTTCCAGATGCTGGGAATAGACGATCCAAAATCCATTGCTTTCCTACTGCGCTTGCTCCACGGATTTTACAGCTTATTGATCGTCTATTTTGGCTTTCGAATTACAGCTTTTATTAGCGGCAAAGAAAATGCCCGGTTGGTTGGTTTGCTCCTGGGTCTGCTCGCTTTTATGCCCGCCTTCAGTGTGCATCAACTAGTTGAAATGATTTGTATTCCCCCGCTAATGTGGGCCAGTTGGGTCTTGCTGAAAAACCAGGACAACCTGAATTGGAAAAACTTGCTGATTGCCTCCATAGGAATTGGAATTGCCACAGGTGTGCGCTTTCAATGTGGTGTTTTCGGGGTTGGTTTTGGATTGGTTCTTCTCTTGAGAAAACAGTGGAAAGAAGGAATCATACTGGGCTTTGGTTCATTAGTAGTCTTCAGTATCATGCAATTGCCAGACGTCTTTATTTGGGGCGAACCTTTTACCCAACTCAAAGCCTACGTCGGATATAATTCTACGCAATCTGGCAACTACCCTAATGGTCCCGGGTACATGTTTCTCGGCACCATAGCAGGCTTTTTGGTTCCGCCGCTCAGCTTGGCTTTGATGTTTGGCTTTTTTACCTCTTGGAAAAAACAGCTTTTGTTATTCCTGCCAGCTTTTATTTTTCTGGCCTTTCACAGCATCTTCCCCAACAAACAGGAAAGATTCATTTTACCAGTCCTTCCCTATTTCGTCATTCTTGGGATTTATGGCTGGAGCATCTGGGTGACAAAGTCAAAATTTTGGACAAGCAAAAAGAGTCTCCTCCGTGGATTGTGGATAGCCTTTTGGGTAATCAATTCATTGGGTCTTGCGGTATTAACTTTCTCTTATGGCAAAAAAAGCCGCGTAGAGGCCATGTATCATCTCTATGAGCAAGGCGACCTCAATAATTTCCTGGTTGTGCACGCAGGCAGCGGTGCCATGCCTCCTCAGTTCTATTCGGGATCCTGGATGATGTATTACGTGGTGTATGAAGGAACTGACCTTGAGCTTCAAAAAGCAAAGATCTTGAAAAGTTCGACCCAAGCAATTCCGAATTACATCTTGTTCTATGGGGACAAAGAGATCCCGAAGTATGTGGAAACACTCAAACAGGCATACCCGAACATGGAACTTGACACCATTGTTGACTCTGGTAAAATGGACCGTTTGCTTAATTGGTTGAACCCAGTCAATTCGATAGAAGAGGTTCATATTTACAAAGTAAACATGCAGGAAACTGCATATTGATGAGCTGTTCTTATCCTTTGACCCTTCCTCAGGATTATGACCTAATTTAGTTCCCCCAAATTAAAACTCTTCAGACATGTCGTATTTCAGTCCTGCCTACCTGCAGTTTTTCCAAGACCTTGCCGCCAATAACAACAGAGATTGGTTCAATGACAATAGGAAGCTGTATGAAACCGAAGTAAAAAAACCTTTCGCCGCATTTATCAAGGACGTTGTTAGTGAATTGACTAAGCTTGATCCTAGTATTCAAGTAGAACCTAAGAATGCCATTTTCAGAATCAACCGCGACATCCGGTTTTCTAAGGACAAGACTCCTTACAACAAGCACAACTCAGCTATTTTGTCTCCGCTTGGAAGAAAGGACTACGAACATCCCGGAATGTACATCATGTTCAGTAGAGAGAAAGCGATGATAGGCGGAGGCGCCTATGCAATTGGGAAAGAGAATCTCTTCTTCCTCCGTGAATACATCGTCAAACATCAGAAAGGCTTTCACAATCTACTTTCTGACAAGAGCTTCACAAAATACTATGGGGAAATCCGCGGAGAGCGGAATAAAATCTTGCCCAAAGAATTCAAGGAAGCGGCAATCGACATTCCCGAGTTGTTCAACAAGCAGTTCTATTTCATGGCTGATCTTCCTGCCAAGATTGTCTATGACAAAAACCTAATCAGCAAAGTAGTTGACCATTGGAAAGCGGGAAATCCGATTCGCCAATTCTTAATCAAAGGGCTGCATTCCGCGTAATAGTTCATAGTCTGCACCGCAACTATCTTATGTAATCAACTTTGATGCTCCGTTAACTCCATACAATAAAGGTGGCTGGCGCTATGTGTGTGAATTGTACCTTTACGCTTCCAAAAATAGTCTATGCAAAAAGTAGTTTTACTCGGGTTGTTGATTCTTGCCCAATTCTCAGGATTTAGTTCAAACGGATATTGGCAACAAAAAGCCGATTACAAAATGGACATTGTGATGGATGAAGACCAGCATCAATATGCTGGCACCCAGACCCTTTCCTACACCAACAACTCACCAGACAAGCTCAACCGAGTATTCTATCATTTGTATTTCAATGCTTTTCAACCGGGCAGTATGATGGATGTCCGCTCTCAAACTATCAGCGATCCAGATTCAAGGGTAGGAAACAGAATCTCCTTGCTTACCGAAGACGAAATTGGATACATACGAGTGAAATCTTTGAAGATGAATGGAAAGGCCGTTTCTTTTCAAGAAGTCGGAACCATTCTGGAAGTAGATTTAGCCAAAGCCATTGCACCTGGAGAGACTGTGAAATTTGAAATGGTTTGGGACGCCCAAGTGCCTTTACAAATCCGTAGATCCGGATGGATGAATGCTGAAGGTGTTGAATTCTCTATGACCCAATGGTATCCAAAGATGTGCGAATACGACGATGAAGGATGGCATTCAAATCCATACGTCGCCAGGGAATTCCACGGAGTTTGGGGCAATTTTGAAGTGACCATTCACATGGATGAAAAATACACCATTGGAGGAACCGGAGTGCTCACAAATGCTTCTGAGGTAGGAAAAGGCTATGCCAAGCTGACAAAATCCAACTCCAAAAATGGAAAACTCACATGGAAATTTAAAGCTGAAAACGTGCATGATTTTGCTTGGGCTGCGGACCCTGATTTCAAACATGACATGGTCAAAACAGCAAGCGGAGTCACAATGCATTTTATCTATCAGGACAACTCAGAGTTCAACCAAAACTGGAAAGACCTGCAACCGTTTGCAGAGAAAGGATTTGACTTCCTAAGCTCACATTTTGGGCAGTACCCATATCCACAATACACCGTCATTCAAGGCGGAGATGGTGGAATGGAATACCCCATGACAACCCTCATCTCAGGAAACAGAAATCTCAGAAGTCTAGTGGGTGTTACAATTCATGAAGCTTCTCACTCCTGGTATCAGGGAGTCTTGGCAACCAATGAAGCGCTTTATGAATGGATGGATGAAGGATTCACGTCATTCGCCACAGCTGAATGTATGGCGCGTTTGTTTGAAACTGGTAGCGACAATCCTCACCGTTCTGCATATTCAAGTTATTTAAGTGAGGCAAAAAACAATTCAGAAAACGCCTTGGTCACTCATGCAGACCACTACACCACCAACCGTGCATATGGAGTTGCTGCGTATAGCAAAGGTGAAGTGCTGCTGACGCAATTAGGATATG
Source organism: uncultured Comamonadaceae bacterium (assembly GCA_964553485.1). Lineage (GTDB taxonomy): Bacteria > Bacteroidota > Bacteroidia > Flavobacteriales_D > Sanyastnellaceae > CAZKMC01. The sequence goes on along the minus strand of CAZKMC010000018.1, from coordinate 13,189 downwards.
TGATTGGAAACGATGTGAGAGACAACGCCCTCCTCTCCTATTTTGATCAATGGAAGTTCAAACACCCAGATGCTAAAAGTTTCAAGCGCGTGATGGAAAGAGAAAGCGGACTGGAACTGGATTGGTACTTTGAATACTTCGTCAATTCAACTCATACCATTGATTACGGAGTGAAGGAGATTAGTGGAGGAAATACATCTACGTCTGTTGTACTTGAACGCATCGGCCTGATGCCAATGCCAATAGACCTGGAAATCGAAACCACTGACGGAAATGTGATGATGATCAACATTCCATTGGAAATGATGCGCGGCGCCAAAAAACAGGATGAAAACTTGAAGTTTGTGGTGGAAAAGGATTGGCCGTGGACAAACCCTACTTATGAGCTGAAACTTGACATTCCAATAGATCAAATACTCAAAATCACCATTGACCCGAAATCTGAAATGGCAGACCTTAACAGAGCCAACAACTCTATTGAAATCAAAGAGGGAATGCGTTACATGATGCAAAACTAAGATGTACAAAGCACTCCTCGTATTTACCCCAGACAAGTTTACCGACACAGCAATTAAAGTGCTTTTGAGCTTGGCAATTCTGTGCACCATGTCGCCCGTTCAATGGGAAGTCAACACAGAACTCACTGTCAACTTACAATTTGGCCTTGTCTGTTTTATCCCCGTAGTTTTTGGTTTAAGAATCGCAGTTATCAGCATCTTTGGCTACTTAATTCTGGGTGGAATTGGCCTGCCTATTTTCGCCGACTTCAATTCTGGCTGGACCTCTTTTACAGGCATTAAGGCTGGGTACTTTTTCGGATTTGTACTCGCCTCAGCTGTAATTGGATTCATAGCCGATATGCAAACAAACACCTCTGTGGCAAAAGCTGCATTGTTTGTTCTTCTAGGAATGGTTTTGATTGCTCTTCCAGGGTTACTTTGGGAATCTGGCATTCTGCATGACTATGACTGGAATCTTGCATTGATCAGACTCACAAGACCCCTTCTTATACAGGCTGCATTCATTGTATTGGTCATTATGCTCATTGACAGAGCACTTCATAGAAAAGGAAGCCGAACAACTTAGTATCTTGCCTCATGCGCAAATTGCAGCTTCCGCATATTCAGGGACCATGGTTGTTACTTCTCCTTTTTGGGGTTCTCTATGGGCTGATCACTTTTGTCAATCACTACCTCTTCCGCACTAATGCTCTTGACCTAGGTGTATACGCCCATGCTGCTTGGGACTACGCTCATGGAACCGTTGATGATTCCACTTCTTTCAGAACCTATTCAGAACCAATCCTTGCCGATCATTTTGATCTCCATCTCTTGTTTTTTTCACCGCTTGTTAAGTGGTTTGGAGCTTGGGGTTTGTTGTTCGTTCAATGGCTTGCAATTCTTTGGGGTGCGCTGGGTGTCTATCGAT